>NZ_RZOS01000283.1:0-7530 GCF_004022605.1 Mesorhizobium sp. M4B.F.Ca.ET.089.01.1.1 | reverse complement strand
CTGCGCGGTAAGCTCGAGCGCGACGGAGAAGCCTTCGGCGCGGCAATCCCCGACTTCGTGACGCCAGAATTCGTGCGCGACGAGGTGGCGCGCGGGCGGGCGATCATTCCCGCCAACATCAATCATCCCGAGAGCGAGCCGATGATCATCGGGCGCAATTTCCTGGTCAAGATCAACGCCAATATCGGCAACTCCGCCGTCACCTCGTCGATGGCCGAAGAGGTCGAGAAGATGGTGTGGGCGATCCGCTGGGGCGCCGACACGGTGATGGACCTGTCGACGGGCCGCAACATCCACAACATCCGCGAATGGATCGTGCGCAATGCGCCAGTCCCGATTGGCACGGTGCCGCTTTACCAGGCACTGGAAAAGGTGGGCGGCATCGCCGAGGACCTGACCTGGGAGGTGTATCGCGACACGCTGATCGAGCAGGCCGAGCAGGGCGTCGACTATTTCACCATCCACGCCGGCGTGCGGCTGCACTATATCCCGCTGACCGTCGACCGGGTGACCGGGATCGTCTCGCGCGGTGGCTCGATCATGGCCAAATGGTGCCTGCACCATCACCGCGAGAGCTTCCTCTACGAACACTTCGCCGAGATCTGCGACATTTGTCGGGCCTACGACGTGTCCTTCTCGCTCGGCGACGGGCTTCGTCCGGGCTCGATCGCCGACGCCAACGACGCCGCGCAGTTCGCCGAGCTGGAAACGCTAGGCGAACTGACTCAGATCGCCTGGGCCAAGGACTGCCAGGTGATGATCGAGGGGCCCGGTCATGTGCCGATGCACAAGATCAAGCAGAACATGGACAAGCAGCTCGCCGTCTGCGGCGAGGCGCCGTTCTATACGCTGGGGCCGCTCACCACGGACATCGCGCCGGGCTACGATCACATCACCTCCGGCATAGGTGCTGCCATGATCGGCTGGTTCGGCACGGCAATGCTCTGCTACGTCACGCCGAAGGAACATCTCGGCCTGCCCGACCGCAATGACGTCAAGACTGGCGTGATCACCTATAAGATCGCCGCCCATGCCGCGGATCTCGCCAAGGGCCACCCTGCGGCGAAGGTCAGGGACGATGCTCTTTCCCGCGCGCGGTTCGAGTTCCGCTGGGAAGACCAGTTCAACCTGTCGCTCGACCCCGAAACGGCGCGCTCGTTCCACGACGAGACCTTGCCCAAGGAGGCGCACAAGCTGGCGCATTTCTGCTCGATGTGCGGGCCGAAATTCTGCTCCATGCGCATTTCCCACGACATCCGGGCCGAGGCACAGAAAGAAGGCATGGCGGCGATGGCGGCGAAATACCGTGAGGGCGGCGATCTCTACGTGCCGGCGGACGAGACCGGCGCGCCGCTGATGTCAAAGGTGGCCCAGCCGTCATGAAGGTGCTGGTCAATGGGGCCGGCGTCGCCGGCCTCACTGCCGCCTTCGAGCTCGCCACGCGCGGCGCGACGGTGACGGTTGCGGAGACAAGGCATGGCCTTGGCGGCAATGCGTCGTGGTTCGCCGGCGGCATGCTGGCGCCCTGGTGCGAGCGTGAAAGCGCGGAGCAGCCAGTGCTGGATCTCGGACGCGACGCCGCCGACTGGTGGGATGCGGCGACGCCCGGCCAGGTGACGCGGGCCGGAACGCTGGTCGTGGCCGCGCCGCGCGATGCGGGCGAGCTCGACCGCTTCGCCAGCCGCACGTCGGGTCACCGGCGTGTCGATGAAGACGAAGTCGCGCGGCTCGAGCCCGACCTCGCCGGCCGCTTCCGTCGTGGACTGCTCTTCCCCGACGAGGCCCACCTCGACCCGCGCCAGGCGATGGCGAAACTTCATGACCGGCTCGCGGCCATGGGCGTCGCATTCCGCTTCGGCGCCGATATCAGGCAGGTTTCCGGTTTCGATCGCCGGATCGACTGCACGGGAATGGCCGCTGTCGACGACAGGGTGCGCGGCGTGCGCGGCGAGATGCTGATCCTGCGTGCGCCCGACGTCTCGCTGTCGCGGCCGGTCCGGCTGCTTCATCCGCGCTTTCCGCTCTACATCGTGCCGCGCGCCGACCACCGTTTCATGATCGGCTCGACGATGATCGAAAGTCAGTCCGGGGGATCGATCACGGCCCGTTCGATCATGGAGTTGCTCAGCGCTGCCTGCGCGCTCCATCCGGCCTTTGGCGAGGCGGAGGTCCTTGAGACCGGCGTCGGCGTTCGCCCGGCCTTTCCAGACAACCTGCCGCGCGTCGAAACGAGCGGCGACACCGTCAGGATCAACGGCCTCTATCGTCATGGCTTTCTTCTGGCGCCCGCCATGGCACGGCAAGCAGCCGAAATTGTCTTCAGGCAGCACGAACCTGTGGAGACTACACATGAAACTGATCGTCAATGGCGAAGCGCTCGAGATCACGGCGACGACCCTGGCGGCGCTGCTTGCGGCGCTCGACTATGAGGGCGACTGGCTGGCAACGGCCGTCAACAGCGACCTCGTGCACAAAGCCCATCGGGCGGAATTCCATTTGAGCGACGGCGACCGGATCGAAATCCTCTCGCCCATGCAGGGAGGCTAGCGATGCTGGAGCTTTTCGGGACGACGCTTCCCTCTCGCCTGCTTCTCGGAACGGCGCAATATCCGTCGCCAGCCATCCTTGCCGATGCGGTTAAGGCGTCGGGCACATCGGTGCTGACCGTCTCCTTGCGGCGGGAGATGGCGGGCGGCAAAGCCGGCGAGAAATTCTGGGCGCTGATCAGCACGCTTGGCACGAAAATCCTGCCCAACACCGCCGGCTGCCATTCCGTCAAGGAAGCGGTCACGACCGCGAAGATGGCACGCGAACTGTTCGGCACGAACTGGATCAAGCTGGAAGTGATCGGCAACCACGACACGCTGCAGCCGGATGTGTTCGGCCTGGTCGAGGCGGCGCGCATCCTCAGCGAGGACGGCTTTTCGGTATTCCCCTACACCACCGACGACCTCGTCGTCGCCGAACGGCTGCTTGAGGCGGGCTGCAAGGTCCTGATGCCGTGGTGCGCGCCCATCGGTTCGGCGCTGGGGCCGGTCAACATCCCGGCGCTGCGATCGATGCGCGCACATTTCCCTGGCATCCCGCTGATCGTCGACGCGGGATTGGGCCGGCCATCACATGCCGCGACCGTGATGGAACTCGGCTTCGATGCGGTGCTCCTGAATACGGCGGTCGCCAAGGCTGCCGACCCGGTCGGCATGGCGCGGGCATTCGGCAAGGCGGTGGAAGCCGGCCATGAGGCGTTCCGCTCGGGAATGCTCGAACCGCGCGAGGTCGCGATGCCGTCGACGCCGACATTCGGCAGGGCGGTTTTCGTATGAAGCTCGATCCCTTCTACCTGATCGTCGACAGCGCCGCCTGCATCGAACGGTTGGCGCCCCTCGGCGTCAGGCTGGTTCAGTTGCGCATCAAGGCTATGGACGAGGCCGGACTGCGCGCCGAAATCCGCAAGGCGAAAGCCTTGTGCGCCGAGCACCAATGCCAGCTTATCGTCAACGACCACTGGCGACTGGCGATCGAGGAAGGCTGCGACTTCATCCATCTTGGCCAGGAGGATCTGCAGACCGCAGACCTCTCGGCGATACGCGCAGCCGGTATGAGGCTCGGGCTCAGCACGCATGATCATGCCGAACTGGAAACGGCCATCGCCGCCAAGCCCCACTACATCGCGCTCGGCCCCGTCTATCCCACCATCCTGAAGAAGATGAAATGGGCGCCGCAAGGGCTGGAGCGGATCGGCGAGTGGAAGCGCCGGGTCGCGCCCATCCTCTTGGTCGCCATCGGCGGCCTCAACCCTGACCGGCTCGACGGCGTTCTCGACGCGGGCGCCGACAGCGCCGCGGTTGTGACCGATATCACGTTGAATGCCGATCCCGAGGCGCGCACGCGGGAATGGATCGCAAGGACGGAGCGATGGCGCTGAGGCAAGAACCGCACGTCCTTGTCGTTGCCGGATCCGACTCCAGCGGGGGTGCCGGACTTGCACGCGATATCGAGACGATCTCTTCGCTTGGCGTGCGCACCTGCCTGGCCGTCACCGCGCTGACAGTTCAGACGCACGAAAGCGTGGCGCAAATACACCGCTCATCGCCACGCCTGGTGGCCGACCAGATGCGCGCCGCGCTGCAGGCCAACGAGGTGGTCGCCATCAAGATCGGCATGCTGGCGACTGCCGAGACCGTCGTTGCCGTTGCGGCCGTGCTGCGCGAAAATCCGCGGGTGCCGGCAATACTCGATCCGGTGTTGGCCTCCACCTCAGGCCGGGGGCTGCTGGAAGCAGATGGCGTCGCGGCCATGAAGCATGACCTGATGCCGCTTTGCCGCTTGGTCACGCCCAATCTCATCGAGCTGGCGCTTCTTGTCGCGGCGGAATGCGCTACCGACGAGGATGGCGCGATCAGGCAGGGTCAGGAATTGCTCGGCGCAGGTGCGCAGGCCCTGCTGATCAAGGGCGGTCATGCATCGGGACCGCGATCGACCGACATTCTGTTGCGCTCGAACCAAGAACCACTCCGCTTCGACACACCACGCCTTGCAGCATCGATGCGTGGGACGGGATGCATGCTGGCCAGCGCGATCGCCGCGCATCTGGCGAAGGCGAAGCCGCTTGAAGACAGCGTGCGCGAAGGTAAGCAGCTTGTCTTCCAGAAGTTCATGGAGCGGTCCGACTGACTCCGGCGCATGGCAAAAATCCTCGCCTGTGGCGTCCGAAGGAAGCATGTTCGGTCTTCAGGGTCGCTCGGTCTTTTCGTAATGTCGCAAACAGGCTTCAATCGCGACACCGCTCCGCCCTATAGTCCGCCCGCTTTACCACTTTGGAGTCACGGGCAATGGCAGGGTTTCCGGAAAAGGCGAAGGTCGTCATCGTCGGGCTGGGCGGGATCGTGGGCGCTTCCATCGCCCATCACCTGATCGAGCGCGGATGGGACGACATTGTCGGCATCGACAAGTCCGGCATCCCGACCGATATCGGCTCGACGGCGCACGCGTCCGACTTCTGCTACACGACCAGCCATGACTTCCTGTCCTGCTGGACAACGCTCTATTCGATCGATTTTTACGAGAAGATGGGCCATTACGCGCGCATTGGCGGCCTCGAAGTCGCGCGCGTCGGCGACGACAGCCGCATGGCGGAGATCAAGCGCAAGATCGCTTCGGCCAAATCCTTCGGCACCCGGGCGCGGCTGATCGAGCCGGCCGAGATCAAGGAAAAGTTTCCGCTGATCGAAGAGAGCATGGTGCAGGGCGGCTTGTGGGATCCGGATGCCGGCCTGGTCATTCCGCGCTCGCAGACGGTCGCCGGCAAGCTCGTCGACCAGGGTGTGGCCTCCGGCAAGCTCCAGTCTTTCGCCAACACCTCGGCCAAGTCGCTGATCGTCGAGAACGGGCGCATCAAGGGCGTGGTGACCGAGCGCGGAACGATCATGGCCGACTATGTGGTCGTCTGCACCGGCATCTGGGGCCGTTTGACCGCGGCGCTGGTCGGCGAGGACCTGCCGGTGATGCCGATCGACCATCCGCTGACCTTCTTCGGCCCCTACAACGAGTTCGCCGGCACCGGCAAGGAGATCGGCTGGCCACTGCTGCGCGACCAGGGCAATTCGGCCTATATGCGTGACACCGGCGATCCCAAGACCGCCGAGGGCGGGCAGATCGAGTGGGGCTATTACGAAGAGAACAATCCGCGTCTCTGCCACCCGCGCGACCTGCTCGAAAAGGACCAGGCGCGGCTGTCGCCGTCGCAGCGCGATCTCGACATGGAGCAGATCCTGGCGCCGCTGGAACGCGCCATGGAGCTGACGCCGATCTTGGGCGAGCTCGGCTACAATGAGAGCCATTCCTTCAACGGCCTGCTGCAGGTGACCACCGACGGCGGCCCATCGATGGGCGAGAGCCAGAAGGTGAGGGGCCTGTGGTACGCCGTCGCCATCTGGGTCAAGGACGGCCCCGGCATGGGCAAGCTGATCGCCGACTGGATGACCGACGGCCGCACCTCGATCGACCATCACGCCATCGACTATGCGCGCTTCTACCCGCACCAGACGAAGGAAGAGTTCATCTGGGAGCGCTGCACCGAGACGGCGATGAAGGTCTACAATCCGGCTGTGCATCCGCGCGAGCCGTTCTCGAAGGGCCGCAACATACGCCGCTCGCCGTTCTGGGAGCGCGAGAAGGAACTCGGCGGCTATTTCATGGAACTCGGCGGCTGGGAGCGCGCCCACGGTTATGCCGCCAACGAGTATCTGCTGGAGAAATACGGCAACCGCGTGCCGGTGCGCCAGAACGAATGGGACAACCGCCACTTCTGGCGCGTCTCCAATGCCGAGCATCTGGCGATGAGCGAGGATTGCGGTATCGTCAACCTGTCGCATTTCTCGATGTATGACGTCGAAGGGCCCGACCATGTCGCGCTGCTCGAATGGCTGTGCGCGGCCAAGATCGGCGGCGACAACAACATCGGCAAGGGCATCTACACCCACTTCCTCGACGAGGAAGGCATGGTGCGCGCCGACTTCACCGTCATCCGCATGGCCGACCGCTGCCGTGTGATCGACGGCGCCGACGCCGGTCCGCGCGACTTCCGCTACATGCAGCGCACCGCGCAGGACAAGGGCTTCGACGTCACCGTCACCGACGTGACCGAAAAATACGTCACCATCGGCATCTGGGGCCCGAACGCGCGCACCACTCTGCAGAAGGTGGTCGAGGATCCGAACGGGCTGACGCCGGAGAATTTCCCCTTCGCCGCGATCAAGCCGATCCGGATCGGCGGCAAGGATGTGACGGCGTTCCGCATCTCCTATGTCGGCGAGCAGGGTTGGGAATTGCACATGCGCTACGAAGATGGCTTGGCCGTCTGGGACGCGCTGCGCTCGACCGGCGTCATGCCGTTCGGCGTCGAGACCTATGCCAACACGCGCCGCATGGAAAAGAGCCTGCGGCTGCAGAACGCCGACCTGTTGACCGAGTACAATCTGCTCGAGGCCGACCTTGCACGTCCGAAGGTCAAGGAGAACGATTTCTGCGGCAAGGCCAAGCATGTGGAGTATCGCGCCCGCGAGCATCAGCCGGCGATGCTGTGCACGCTGGTGATGACCGACAACATCGATGCGAACGGCGTCGCGCGCTATCCGGTCGGCACCATGCCGGTGCTGGACCCCGCGACCGGCGCGACGCTGGTCGACGAACTCGGCCGCCGCTCCTTCACCACCTCGGTCGCCTACGGCCCGACCATCGGCAAGAACATCGCGCTTGCCTATCTGCCCTGGGCCTACGCCCAGGAAGGGCGCAAGCTGCAGGTCGAGTATTTCGGCGAGACCTATCCGGTCGAGGTTGCCGGTGTCGGCTACAAGCCGCTCTACGATCCGGAGAGTCTGAAGCCGCGCAGCTGAGTTTTTTCAAGCTGCACGAGAAGCCCGGCCCCCGCCGGGCTTTTCGCTTTGTCCGGCCGCGATTCTCGCTTACCGTCGCGGCATGTCTGCTTTTGCCAGTGCAAGACATCTCCTTCCGTTCTGCGCCGCGCTGGCG
>NZ_RZOS01000282.1:0-7534 GCF_004022605.1 Mesorhizobium sp. M4B.F.Ca.ET.089.01.1.1 | reverse complement strand
ATCGCAGTGTCGCCCGGATAGGGTTGGGCGGCGTCTTGTTTATCGATGATGGCGCGTTGATTGTTGGTCGAGGAGGTGAAGACGTCGTCGACACCGTTGAAGCGGGCGACCTGGGAGCTGCACCCCGCGGCGGCGCCTGCAATCATGAGGACGGCGCAGCCACGCGCCAGATTGCGTCCGTTTGCCTTCAAAACACTGAATTGCATCGCACTAACCCGCACAGACCCGGTACAAACTGGTCATGATTAAAGCGCGTTAATGTTACTGGCCGGTTAACCCCTTAGAATCCGGCGAAAATTTTCTTAAAATATTCGAAGAGTGTCAGATGACGGCGGCGACGCTGCGCAGGATCGGCTGCAGCCTGACGATACCGATGTCCTCGCGCTCGAAGCGGCTGCCGACTTTGGTGAGCTTTGCCAGCACCTGCTCGCCCTCCTCCGGGCCGATCGGCGCGATGACCACACCGCCGCTCGACAACTGGTCGAGCAGGAAACGCGGCAGGTTGTCGAAGGCCGCCCAGGCAACGATGCGGTCGAACGGCCCTTCATTCGGCAATCCGTTGGAGCCATCCGCCTGGCGGACGATGACATTGCCGATGCCGAGCGCCTCGAAGCGCTGTTTGGCCTGCTCGGTCAGCGTCTTGTAACGGTCGATGGTGACGACGCGCGACGCCAGCCGCGACATCACCGCCGCCGTGTAGCCAGTCCCGGTGCCGATCTCCAGCACGCGGTTGCCGGGCTCGATGCCAAGCGCCGCGAGCACCGCGGCCTGCAGGTCGGCGCCCTCGATCGCCTCGCCGCATTCGATCGGCAGCATGCCGTCCGACCAGGCGAGCGAATGGAACTGTCCGGACAGGAAGCCACGGCGCGGCGTCGCCTCGAAGGCGGCAATCAGCGGCTTCGGCGCCGACCCCCGGCCGCGCAGGCGCAGCAGGAAGGCGGCAAAACCTTCGCGGTCGTCGACTGAAATCGGCTGGTTCATACGAGCGCCTTGGTCAGTTGGTCGCGAATTTCATGAGCTGTAAGGTCGAGCTGCAGCGGCGTCACCGACACCAGTCGGTTGCGCATGGCATGGAGATCGGTGCCCTTCTTGCCTTCGACCGGCTCGCGGCCGAAGCGCAGCCAGTAATAAGGCAGGCCGCGCCCGTCGCGGCGCTCGTCCACCCACAGGCTGTGCACCAGCTTGCCCTGCGAGGTTACGACGGTGCCCTCGATCTCGTCGGGCGCGCAATTCGGAAAATTGACGTTGAGCAGCACGCCGTCCGGCAGCGGCATCGCCACCAGCTTTTTCAGCAGCGCCGGCGCCAGCGCCTCGGTCGTCTCGTAGGGAACGACGCGGTCCTCGCCGGCATAGGAATAGGCCTGGCTGACCGCGATCGAGCGCACGCCGAGCAGCGCGCCCTCCATGGCGCCTGCGACGGTGCCTGAATAGGTGACGTCGTCGGCGATGTTGGCGCCGGAATTGACGCCGGACAGGATGAGGTCGGGCATGCCCGGCAGGATCTTCTTGACACCCATGATGACGCAATCGGTCGGCGTGCCGCGCACGGCGTAGTGCTTGTCGCCGATCTTGCGCAGCCGCAGCGGCTCGGAGATCGACAGCGAATGCGCGTAGCCGGATTGATCCTGCTCCGGCGCCACCACCCAGACGTCGTCCGACAGCGTGCGCGCGATGCGTTCGAGCGACGCCAGGCCCTCGGCATGGATGCCGTCGTCATTGGTCAAGAGAATGCGCATTACTTCGATTCGATCTTGGTCAGACCACCCATGTAAGGCCGAAGCGCTTCAGGAATGGTTACGCTGCCATCCTCATTCTGGTAGTTTTCGATGACGGCGATGAGAGCGCGGCCGACAGCGGTGCCCGAACCGTTCAGCGTGTGGACGAAACGGTTGCCCTTGCCGTCCTTGTCCTTGTAGCGGGCATCCATGCGTCGTGCTTGGAAGTCGCCGCAGACCGAGCAGGACGAGATTTCGCGATAGGCGTTCTGGCCGGGCAGCCAGACCTCGATGTCATAGGTCTTGCGCGCGCCGAAGCCCATGTCGCCGGTGCACAGCGTCACCGTGCGGAACGGCAGCTCCAGCCGCTTCAGCACTTCCTCGGCGCAGGCCGTCATCCGTTCGTGCTCGGCGATCGAGCTTTCCTGGTCGGTGATCGAGACCAGTTCCACCTTGTAGAACTGGTGCTGGCGCAGCATGCCGCGGGTGTCGCGCCCGGCCGAGCCCGCTTCCGAGCGGAAGCACGGCGTCAGCGCCGTGTAGCGCAGCGGCAGCTTTTCATGCGCGGTGATTTCTTCGCGCACCAGGTTGGTGAGCGGCACCTCGGCGGTCGGGATCAAGCCCAGCCTGCCGTCGCCATGCGGCGTGAAAAACAGGTCGAGCTCGAACTTCGGCAATTGGTTGGTGCCGAAAAGCACATCGTCCTTGACCATCAGCGGCGGGATGATTTCCTCATAGCCATGCTCGGTCGTGTGCAGATCGAGCATGAACTGGCCGAGCGCGCGCTCCATCCGCGCCAGCTGGCTCTTAAGCACCGTGAAGCGCGAGCCTGACAGCCTTGCCGCCCGCTCGAAATCCATCATGCCCAGCGCTTCGCCGACTTCGAAGTGCTCCCTCACCCAGTTCGGGCGCGCAGGCACCTCGCCGACAATCCGCTTCACCACATTGTCGTGCTCGTCCTTGCCGACCGGAACCTCATCCAGCGGCACGTTGGGCAGCACCGCCAGCGCATCGTTCAGCGCTTTGTCGAGCTCGCGCTCGCGCGCCTCGCCGTTCTGGATGAAGGCCTTGATCTCACCGACTTCGGCCTTGAGCTTCTCGGCCAGGGCTGCATCGCCCGAACGCATGGCGTTGCCGATCTCCTTCGAGGCGGCATTGCGGCGTTCCTGCTTGACCTGCAGTTCGGTCAGATGCTCGCGCCGCGCCTCGTCGCTGGCGATCAGGCCATCGACGGTGGACTGCGCCTCGGCCGCCGACCACGAGCGCTTGACCAGCGCCTCGGCAAGGGCCTTCGGGTTGTCGCGAATCCATTTGATGTCAAGCATGGTCTGAACGCTCCTGAGCTAAGGCTCGAGGGCGTAAACCGCATCCACGATCGATGCAAGATGGGCCGGGCGGCGGTTACCGTTTTCCGCCGCCGCCGCGTTACGATGCCGCCGGCGCCGAGGGCTCGTCGGGCGTCTTGTCGGCCACGGTCTCGTCTGCCTCCTGCTTCTCGCGCGCCAGACGGTCCCGCTCCTGGCTGCGTTCGATCAGCCGGGCCGACCAGATGGCGACCTCGTAGAGCAGGATGGTCGGGATGGCCAGGCCGATCTGGCTCATCGGATCTGGCGGCGTCAGCACGGCGGCAACGACGAAGGCGATGACGATCGCCCATTTGCGCTTCTCGGCCAGCGCCTTCGACGACAGCATGCCGACCCTGGTCATCAGGCTGGTCACCACCGGCAGCTGGAACACCAGGCCGAAGGAGAAGATCAGCGTCATGATCAGGCTGAGATATTCCGAGACTTTCGGCAGCAGCGATATCTGCACCTGGTCGTTGGTGCCGGTCTGCTGCATGGCGAGGAAGAACCACATCACCATCGGCGTGAAGAAGAAATAGACCAGCGAGGCGCCCATCAGGAACAGGATCGGCGAGGCGATCAGGAACGGCAGGAAGGCGTTGCGCTCGTTCTTGTAGAGGCCGGGCGCGATGAATTTGTAGATCTGCGTGGCGATCAGCGGGAAGGCGATGACCATGCCGCCGAACATGGCGAGCTTGACCTGCGTGAAGAAGAACTCCTGCGGCGCCGTATAGATCAGCTCGACCTTGTGCGGGTCGAGCCCGGCCCACTGCGTCGCCCATTTGAACGGCACGACCAGGAGGTTGAACAGCCGCTTGGCGAAGAAGAAGCAGACGAGGAAAGCGACGAAGAAGCCGCCCAGCGACCAGATCAGCCGCCGGCGCAGCTCGATCAGATGCTCGATCAATGGCGCCGACGATTTCTCGATTTCGTCTCGTTCCTGATCCGTGACGCTCACTTGGCGGCTCCCGCCGTCTTCTTAGGCGCGGGCTTCGTCGCCGGCGCGGACTTCGTCGCCGGCGCCGTCTTCTTGGGCGAGGGCTTCGCCGTCGCCGGCTTCGTCACTGGCGCCGCCTTCACTTCAGACTTATTCGCCGCCTTGCTAGCTGCCGGCTTCGATGTCTTTGCTGGTGCGGCTGGCTTGGCGGCTTTCACTGGCGTCGGCTTTGCCTGCGCCTTTGCAGCCTTCGCCACGGTTGCGGGTGCCTTGGCAGTCTTCGCCGCGGCCGGCTTCTTGGCGTCCACCTTCTGCGGCGCCGCCGTTGCAGCGGCAACTGCCGGCGCCACAACGGCATCGTCGGTCATCGCCGGGAAGATGGGCGCCGCCGGCGTCGCTTCCGGTGCCTCGACGCCAGGCAATACCGTCGCGCCGTTCTTCAGCGGCTCGCTGGCCTGCGGCGTCGAAGCGGCCGGCGTGGCCGGATCGACGGCAGGCTTCGGCTTCATCGCGGCATCGACGCCGGAGCGGACATCGGCCGCCGCCTGTTCGAACGGATTGAGCTGCTTGCGGATCTCGGCGACCGGGCTGAGGCCCCTGAGCTCGTCCACCGACTTCTTGACGTCGTCGAGTTCGGCTTCCTTCAGCGCCTCGTTGAACTGCTTCTGGAAGTCGCCGGCCATGGCGCGCAGCTTTGCCGTCGTGCGGCCGAAGGTGCGCAGCATATTGGGCAAATCCTTCGGCCCGACGACCACGATCATGACGACCGCGATCACCAGCATCTCGGTCCAGCCGACTTCAAACATGGCAATCTGTTCCGACTAGAACCTCGGGCTCAGCTCTTGCTGGCCTTTTCCTTCACCGTCGAAACGGTCTCGTCCGCGCGATGCTCGACGGTGCGCTTGTCGTCGGCGGTGTCGTCGTCGGCCATGCCCTTCTTGAAGCTCTTGATGCCCTTGGCCATGTCGCCCATCAGCTCCGGAATCTTGCCGCGGCCGAACACCAGCAGCACGATCACCAGGACGATCATCCAGTGCCAAATCGAAAACGAACCCATAGCTACTCTCTCTCGAATGTTTTCCCTGGCGATGATCTATGCGCTTTCGCGTTGGGATTCAAACACAACCGCGACAAAGTTTATGACAGCGCGGCGGATGTCACGCATTTTCGGTAATGCCGCCCGCTACCAATCGGCGCATCTACCCTCGCAACGCTGCTTTTGACAGCGGCAGGCGGGTCAATCTTCCGTGACGCGCGGCGTCAGAAGACCGAGTTCCTCGAGGTCGATGTCGGTCAATGCATCCTCGTCCTCGGCCAGCGCGTCAGGGTCGGCCGGCGGCAGCGGCACCGAGAAATTCGACGGCATGCGGGTCGAAAGCAGCCCGGCGCCTTTCAGTTCCTCCATGCCTGGAAGATCACGGATCTCCTCCAGCGCGAAATGGTCGAGGAAGGCGTCCGTCGTACCGTAGGTGACGGGGCGGCCGGGCGTGCGGCGACGGCCGCGCATCCTGATCCATTCCGTCTCCATCAGCGTGTCGAGCGTGCCCTTCGAGGTTTCGACGCCCCTGATGTCCTCGATCTCGGCACGCGTCACCGGCTGGTGGTAGGCGATGATCGCCAGAACCTCGAGCGCCGCGCGGGACAGCTTCCTTTGCTGGACTGTGTCGCGGCTCATCAGGAACGCCAGGTCGCCGGCGGTGCGGAAGGCCCAGGCATCGCCGACACGCACCAGATTGACGCCGCGCCTGGCATAGATCTGCTGCAGGTCGGCCATCGCAGCGGCGATGTTGATGCCGTCGGGCAGACGCGCGGCAAGCTGCTTTTCGCTGACCGGCTCGGCGCTGGCGAAGACGATCGCCTCGGCCATGCGCACGGCTTCCGCCAGAGCGAGCCGCTCGGCCGGATTCTCGACCGAAGCCTGCTCGACCGCAGTTTCCTCGGCCTCGTCCTCGACCTTGAACGGAATGACCGAAGCGTTGGCGCGTTCGCTCATGCTACCACCTCGACTGCCTTTATGCCTTGGGCGCGGCCGCGCAGATAGATCGGCGCGAACACCTGCTCCTGCCGCAAGTCCAATTTGCCTTCACGCACCAGTTCGAGCGTCGCGGCAAAGGAGCTGGCGACCGCCGTGCGCCGCTCTTCCGGAGCGGCGAGATACTCGATCAGGAAACTGTCCAGCGCCGTCCAGTCGCTGAGCGTGCCGACCAGCCTGTTCAGGATGTCGCGCGCATCCTTGAGCGACCACACGCCACGCCTGGCGATCGTCACATTGTTGATCGCCTGCTTCTGGCGCTGCTGCGCATAGGCGGTGAGCAGATCGTAGAGCGAGGCGGAGTACGCGTTGCGCTTCTCGATGATGACCATTTCCGGCATGCCGCGCGCGAACACGTCGCGGCCGAGCCGGTTGCGGTTGACCAGCCTGGCGGATGCATCGCGCATCGCCTCCAGCCGCTTCAGCCGGAACTGCAGCACCGCAGCCAGTTCCTCGCCGCTCTCGCCCTCTTCGCCCGGCTGCTTCGGGATCAGAAGCTTCGACTTCAGGAAGGCCAACCACGCCGCCATCACCAGATAGTCGGCGGCAAGCTCCAGCCTCAGCGCCCTCACCTGCTCGACGAAGGTCAGATACTGCTCGGCCAGCGCTAGGATCGATATGCGCGCCAGATCGACCTTCTGGTTGCGCGCCAGATGCAGGAGCAGATCGAGCGGCCCCTCGAAGCCGGCGACGTCGACGACCAGCGAGGGGTCGCCGGTAACGCGCGAATCGTCGTTCTCGGCCCACAGACGGTCCATCGGTGCGGCCTTCGCGGCCTTGCTGTCCAATGTTTCCGCCACTGCCTCTGTCTCTTTCCTCTGTCAGGCCACCGCGTCGAAATAGGTGGCAAACTCGGCGCGTATCTCGGTCTCGTTCGCGCGGTCGCGATCCTTTATATAGGTCAGCGCCCGCTCGGCGCGCTCGAGCGGCTTGCCGGTAAGCGCCGTGGTGCGTGACGCGATGCCCGACATTTCCTCGAAAACCCCGTTGCAGTGAAGGACCAGATCGCAGCCCGCCGCAAGGATCGCCGCCGCCTTTGCCGGGAAATCCCCAGAAAGTGCCTTCATCGAGGTGTCGTCGCTCATCAACAGCCCGTCGAAGCCGATCTCGCCGCGGATAATGTCGTTGACCACCTTTGCCGAGGTCGTCGCCGGGTTGTTCGGATCGACGGCGCTGTAGACGACATGCGCCGTCATCGCCATCGGCAATTGGTTGAGCGCCTTGAACGGAGCGAAATCATGGCTGCGCAGCTCGCTGAGCGGCGTATCGACCGTCGGCAGTTCGAAATGTGTGTCGGCGAAGGCCCGCCCGTGCCCCGGAATGTGCTTCATCACCGGCAGCACGCCGCCCGACATCAGTCCCTCGGCGGCGGCGCGACCAAGCTCGATGACGGGGCCCGGCTCCTTGCCGTAGGCGCGCGCGCCGATGACGTCGCTGGCGCCTTCCACCGGCACGTCGAGCACCGGCAGGCAATCGGCGGTGATGCCATGGCGAAGCAGGGCGAAGG
>NZ_RZOS01000281.1:0-7543 GCF_004022605.1 Mesorhizobium sp. M4B.F.Ca.ET.089.01.1.1 | reverse complement strand
TGCCATGGCCGACCGCGTCGAAAAGCTCTCCGGCAGGCCGCTCGGCGAATTCACCGGCGACCGCCAGCTTGCGGAAGCGCTGGTGCCGACGCTGGTCATCCATGCGCCCGACGACCGCGAGGTCTCGGCCGACCATGCCACGCGCTATGCCGGCGCCGGCGACCACGTCAGCCTGCATTGGGCCGACGGGCTCGGCCATCGCCGCATCCTCGCCGACAAGGGCGTGGTCGAACACGCCGTCCGCTTCGCGACCGGGCATGGCGAATCGACGCTGATGCATTGAAGCGCGGTCAGTCGGCCTTCTTCTTCTGCCCGGGCTCGACCGGCAGCCCGGCCGCTTTCCAGGCGGTGAAACCGCCGAGGATGTGCTTGACCGGTGAAAGCCCCATGTCCTGCGCCGTCTTGGTGGCCAGGGCCGAGCGCCAGCCGCCGGCGCAGAAGAAGACAAAACTCTTGCCCGAGGCGAAGAACGGCTTGTGGTAGGGGCTTTCCGGATCGATCCAGAATTCCAGCATGCCGCGCGTCACATGCCTGGCGCCTGGTATCCTGCCGTCGCGCTCGACTTCGCGCGGATCGCGCAGGTCGACGAAGATCGTATCCTCGTCCTCGATCAGCCCCGCCGCTTCCTCCGGCGAAACCACCTCGATCTCGGCATTGGCCTCATCGAGCAGCTGTCGATATCCCTTTTTCACCGGCGCATTCCTCTCGAGGCTAGTCTTGAGGATTTCCAGCACAACGGCCGGCGTTTGTCACGCCGCTCCGAGGCCGGCGATGCGCCTATGCCTCCATCGTCCGGGCCGTCTCCACAACCGTCCGGCATCGTCCCCCGGCGGAGCCGGACCAGGGGCTGATTCGTCGCCGGCGCCGCCTCGATCACGGCCTGCTGCGCCAGCGCCCGATGCAACCGGTATAGGCCAAAGCCGGTTTGCCCAAGACCGTCACAAACTTGTGAAACTGTTCTGCAACAGGCGCGCCGAAATTTATGGAAGCTTAACGAAATCGGTATGAATCGGTATAATCGCGCCTTACATCCGCCATGCGGTGGGCGTGACCGTCTAGCGGCGCGGAACGGGAGCCGGTTCACAACCGGAGCGGGTGATCATGAGAATTTTCGGAAACAAAGCCACGGTGATGCCGCTTGCGGTCGCTGCGGCGCTGAGCCTCGGCATGCCGCAGGCGAGCGCACAGGGACTGTTCGACATGCTGTTCGGTGGCGGCGTCCGGCATAACCCGCAAGGCGAATTCCCGCCGCCGCCCAAGCCGAAGCCGAACAAGGTGCCGGGTGGCGGCGGCTCCAAGATCAGCAGCCCGTCCTATTACACCTACAAGGCCGACCGGCTGGTGCGTGTCGACTTCGCGGCGCTGACGTCGTCGCCAGCGCCGGCAGCGGCAACGGAGCCGGAGAAGCCACAGGACGCAGCCTTCGTGCCGTCGGTGACCGGCAATGCCTTCCATGAGGCGATCGCCGGACTTGGAGACTATGACCTTTATGCCGAGCCCTACATCGCCAAGGCGCTGATCGCCTATTACTCGGCCAATCCGGATTTCATCTGGGTGACGGACACCGCTCCGAACAGCCGCGCGCAGGATGCGGTGCGGGTGCTTGGCGAGGCGGCGAGCTACGGCCTGACGCCCGCGGACTATACGGTCGACGTTCCTGCCGCGTCATCCTCGGCCAGCGCGGACGAGCGCCTGAAAGAGCTCGTCCGCTTCGAGATGGCGCTGTCGGCGCGCGTGCTGCGCTATGCCCATGATGCCCAGAGCGGCCGCGTCGAACCCAATCGCATGACCGGCTACTATGATTTCCCGGCCAAGCCGCTGGACATGGAAGGCGTGCTGAAGACGCTGGCGCATACGCAGGAGGTGCGCACCTATCTGGAATCGCGACACCCGCAGAACCCGGAGTATCAGGCGCTGCGCGTCGAGCTGGAAGCGCTGCAGGCGAGCGAGGAGAACGAGATCGTCGTCGATCCCAAGCTGTTGCTGAAGCCCGGCGAGAGCAGCCCCGAATTGCCGAAGCTTTTGACGCTGATCGCGCGCAACCTCGACGACGAGATGGGCGGCGACTATGGCGACGTCCTCGCCAGGCTGGGCAAGAGCGAACTCTACGATCCCGAACTGGTGCCGGTCATCAAGGCGGTGCAGAAGCGGGCCGGCATGAAGGGCGACGGCGTCATCGGGCCGCGCACGGTCGCTTCGCTGGCCGGAACCTCCAAGGCCGACAAGGTCACCAAGGTCAAGGTTGCGCTGGAAGAACTGCGGTGGCTGCCTTCCGACCTCGGCAGTCCGCGCGTCTTCATCAACCAGCCGGCCTTCACCGCCAGCTATATCGACAATGGCGAAGAGAAGCTCAAGACCCGCGTCGTCGTCGGCAAGGTCACCAACCAGACCGCCTTCTTCTACGACCAGATCGAGCAGGTCGATTTCCATCCCTATTGGGGTGTGCCGCAGTCGATCATCGTCAACGAGATGCTGCCCAGGCTGCGCAACGATCCCGGCTATCTCGACCGCGCCGGCTACGAGGTGACGGATTCGAGCGGGCGGCGCGTGCCGTCATCGGCGGTCAATTGGGGCGCCTACGGCGCCAACATTCCCTACAGCGTGCGCCAGCAGCCGAGCGAGGCCAATGCGCTGGGCGAGCTGAAGATCCTGTTCCCCAACAAGCATGCCATCTACATGCACGACACGCCGCAGAAGTCCTTCTTCGAGCGCGACATGCGGGCGCTGAGCCATGGCTGCGTGCGCTTGCAGGACCCGCGCGGCATGGCGGCGGCGGTGCTCGGTACCTCGGTCGACTATGTCGCCGAGAAGCTGAAGCACGGGCATTCGACCGAAAAGGTGACCCGCACCATCCCGGTCTATGTCGCCTATTTCACCGCGTGGCCCGACCTGGCCGACAATGTCGAATACTTCGACGACGTCTATGATCGCGACACGCGGCTGATGCAGGCGCTCGACGCGACCGAGGCAGTGCGGTCTCCGGCGAGCTAGTCGGCACCCTCAGGCACGCTCGAAAAGCGGACGCCTGAAGCCGGCGTCGCGCCCTGCGATCAGCCAATAGATCAGGCCGGCAACCGAGCCGGCGGCGGTGATGATGCCCGTGTCGGCCCAGCGCTCCGGACTCTCCGGCGCGTCCGGCCAGATCAGCGCGAAACCCGCCGCCGCCGCGATGGCGCCGAAGACCATGTGCAGCAGGAAGCTGCGCAACGAAAAGAACTCCGCGATCAGCGCGAAGACGAGGGTTTGCATCCAGGTCAGGATGATCGTCAGGAAGTAGACGAACATGCCGAGCGGCGGCACCAGCAGGACCGCGATCGGACTGACGCCCATGAGGTCGAAATAGGCTGGCGCGTTGGGCAGCGAACTGAGTATCCCATAGATCGCCGCCACGGCGATCAGCCCGACAAGCACCGCGACCAGATAGCCGGCAAGCATCATCAGGACGCGCTTCAATACATGTTTTACCACTGCCCCGCACCCCCGTGCCCGCAATCGTGGAGCAGCAGTCAGCCATCAAAGGCGGTTCGACGCAAGGGGCGGCGTCTTGCGCTCGCGCTCGCGGCGATCGGGAGGGGCGCCCCTGCACCGATGGCCGAGCACCCCGCGCAAGCGCGCGTCTATCGGGCCTCGCTGGGTTCGGCGGTCACCGGATCATAGGCGATTTCGACCTTCGCCCGGTCGGTCGTGTAATAGGTGACGGTGTAGACGCCGTCGTCCCAGTCGACTTCCTTCACATAGCGGAAGTCGGCGCGTTGCTCGACCTTGGCAAGGATTTCCGACAGTTTCTTGGCATTGGGCGGCGGCAGCGGCTTTGCATCGGCCGCGAAGGCCGGCCCGCCGAGGAGAAGAACAGTAAGGCCGGTCGCCAAAACAACAGTACGCATGATAGCCCCTCATCTCGTGCTCGCATGTGTGCCGTAAGGAACTCGCTCGCGTCCCGGTTGGTTCCGCCAGTGAGCACAACGCCTGTTCCAGGTCGGCATGGCGGACCGCGGGGCGGCGCCGTCGTCGATGTGCTTTCGCCACGTCTGAAATATATAAACCGTTGATATTTCAATATGTAAGCGAAAATTCGCGAGGCGGGACTTGAGTAACAAACGGCTAACCATGCAGCCGGTCGCGCGCTGCGTTCTATTAGCGGATCGTGGTAGAGCTTTTGCGAAGACCCTGTTAGACTTGCCGACATAACAGGGTGGCAACGGCGCGCCGAGCCTGCCGAGGATTTTCCGTCGGCAAACGGCGAAGTGTTCAACAAAGCGGAAGTCGCCCGTGCTGGACCGCAAGCAGGGACCGGGGGCTTTGACCATGGCTGAACGGAACTACACCCGTCAGCTGGCGACCATCATTTCTATCGACGCCGTCGGATTCTCGCGATTGATGGGCATCGACGACGAGCTGGCCGTCGCCGCCTTCGAGGAGCGGCGCGACATCATCGCCGACAGTTGCGCCGCATTTGGCGGCCGTACCTTCGGCGATGCCGGCGACAGCATCATGGCCGAATTCGGCAACCCGATCGAGGCCCTGCGCGCCGCCTTCGATTTCCAGGGCAGGGTCGTCGCGCTCAATGCATCCGTGGCCGAGGACATGCGCATGCCGTTCCGGGCCGGCATCAACACCGGCGACGTCATCGTGCGCGAGGGGAGGCTCTACGGCGACGACGTCAACATCGCGGCCAGGCTACAGGAGTTCGCGCCGCATGACGGGCTCGCCATCTCGGAGACGACATGGCACCACGTGAAGGACAAGACAGCCGCCGAGTTCACCGATCTCGGCGAATTCATGCTGAAGAACATCGCCTTGCCGGTGCGCGTCCTGATAGCCGGCCGCGGCGGCGGTAGCGGAGCGTCGCCGGCGGCGCCGCTCGCTGCCATTTCCCCCGCCTTTAGCCCGCAAAAGGCGCCGCCCAAGGGCCCGCCAGCAATCGCCGTGCTGCCTTTCGCAGGCAATGGCGGCGAGCGCGATGTCGGCTACATGGCCGATGGCATCGCCGAGGACATCATCTACGGCCTCTCGAATACGAGGTGGCTTTCGGTGATCGCCAAGAGTTCCAGCTTCCAGTTCCGCGACGACAGCCTGGGAACCCGGGTGATCGGCAATGCGCTGGGCGCGCGCTACATCGTCAGCGGCACGCTGACGCGCAATGGCGGGCAGATCCGGCTCAACACTTCGCTGGCCGATACGTCGAATGGGCGTCTGGTCTGGTCGCAGCGCTTCGACCGCGACCTTGTCGACATCTTCAAGCTGCGCGACCAGATCGGCAGCGAGATCGTCTCGATGCTCGACAAGGAAGTCGACCGGGCCGAACAGGCGCGCACCTTCCAGGTGCCATGGGAAAGCCTCGAGACCTGGCAATTGGTGCGACGCGGCCGCTGGCACATGAACCGGCGCACGCGCGGCGATACCGAGATCGCCCTCGACTTCTTCGAAAAGGCCTATCGTGAGGACCCCAATTCCAGCGCCGTGCTGAATGAGTTGGCATGGTGGTATTTCTGGCGGGCGTGGCTGCGTTTCGGCGACAGCGACGACCTCGACAAGGTCCAGCAGTACGCGCGCAAGGCCTTGCTGATGGACAGCCTGGATGCGCGTCCGCACGCCCATCTCGGCGTCATCGATATCATGCGGGGACAGCCGCGGGCCGCGATCGAGCATCTGAAGGAAGCGCTACACATCAACCCGAGCTTTGCCTTCGCACGCTCGGCCATGGGCAGCGCCAAGCTTTTGCTCGGCGACGCCGCCGATGCGATACCGTTCTTCCTCGACACCGAGCGGCTAAGCCCCTTCGACCTCTATCGGTTCCACAATCTGGGAGAACTGGCGGTCGCCTACAGTTTCGTCGAGAACTGGCCGGCCGTGATCGCCACGGCCGACCGCTCGCTCAACCTGTCGCCCGGCTACTTCTACGCCAGGTATCTGAAGATCGGCGCGCTCATGCGCAGCGGCCGCGCGGATGAGGCCAGGCGCGAACTGGCAATTTTCGAGACAAGGCATCCGGATTTCTCCGAACAGCGCGTGCGCTGGATCCCGTTCGCCGACAAATCCGCCAATGAATTCCTCATTGCCAATTTCGAACTGGCGAGGTCGGCGACGTGATTTCGCGGGCCGGCTGGTGGCTGGATGTGATGACTGTGAAGAGAATCACATACGCCGGAACGATGCAAGCCTAGGCCATGAGACGGCCGGTATCGCAATGACGTGGACAGCCGGGGGGCTTGAACGCGAATGATCAAGTTAAAGTATTTCGATAAGGTCCGCGCAGCCCAGAAAAGCCAGCGACCGCTTTCGGAAATGCCGCCTTTCGACATCGAACGGCTGCGCACCAATGGCCTGGCGTCGCGCATCGTCGGCTTCTTCTTCAACGATCCCCGCTGGGCCCTCGCGCTGCTGCGCCGCTTCAAGCCGAACCTCGGTTTCGGCAATTTCCTGCTCGTCACCAGGAATGCCGACGTTCGCGACATATTGGAGCGCGGCGACGAGTTCGAGACGCCTTACGGACCGGAGATGGCCGAGCTGGCGCGGGGCTCGAATTTCATCCTCGGCATGCAGGACGGCGCCGCCTACCGGCAGATGAAATCGTCGGTGCTGAGCGCCTTTCCGCCGGCCGAGGTCGAGGCCAAGGTTCGGCCGATCGCGGCGCGCCATTCCAGGGACATCATGATGGCGGCCAGCCCCGGCTTCGACGCCATAGCCGGGCTGCTGAAGATCCTGCCGGTGCATATCTGCCGCGACTATTTCGGGCTTGAGATCGACGACGAATCCGAGTTCGCCGACTGGGCGATCGCCTTGAGCGCGCTGTTCTTTTCCGATCCTACGGCCAAACCAGTCACGCGCGAGCTTGCCGTTGTCGGCGGCGATCGGCTGATCAAGGTCATCGACCGCTCCATCGACGCGATCAGGGAAAAGGGCCAGAAGGACCAGCCGCTGGCGCGGCTTGTCGCCTTGCTCGACCAGGGCCGGCTGTCGCGCCCGGACATCCATTCGATCATGCTGGGCATGATCGCCGGCTTCGTGCCGACCAATGTGCTGGCCGGCGGCAATTGCCTGGACGTCATCCTGTCGCGGCCCGATGCAAGGCAGGCCATCGACGCGGCGCTCGCCGAAAACGACACGGCGAAGCTGGACCGGGCGATCATGGAGGCCATGCGCTTCAAGCCGATCTGGGTCGGCCCGTGGCGCTATGCCTCGCGCGACGCAACCATCGCCAGGGGGACGCGCCGCGAGCGGCTGGTGAAGGCCGGAACGGTGGTGATGCCGGCGACACTGTCGGCGATGTTCGACCCCGACGCTGTGCAGAACCCGAACGATTTCGACACAACGCGCCCGCATCGCGACTATCTGGTGTTCGGGCACGGCATCCATCTGTGCATTGGCGCCGAGATCGCCAGGATCCAGATCGGGGAAAGCCTGCGCGCGCTGTTCGGCAAGGAGAAGCTGCGCCGCGCCAGCGGCAGGGCCGGACGCCTGAGCAACATCGGCGCCTATCCGGAAAGCCTCAAGGTCGATTTCGAGCAGCCGGCGTTCTGCCACACCGTCGACCAGTCGATGG
>NZ_RZOS01000280.1:0-7561 GCF_004022605.1 Mesorhizobium sp. M4B.F.Ca.ET.089.01.1.1 | reverse complement strand
GCTTGAGGTCGACGGCGACCACCGAGGCGTCGAGCTTGCCGGTCGGGCTCTCCGGGAAATCCTTGATCCGCCCGGTGGCGCTGATCGAGGCGCCGGCCAGCCCGCTGAGCGACAGCCGGTCGATCTCGAGCAATCCCTTGCGCAGCCGCAGCGCCGTGTCGACGGTGTCGGCCGTCAGGCCGCCCGCGCTCACCGGCCCGGCCTTGATCTGGAAGTCGAGGTCGCGATCGGAAAACCGGTTGGCGCCCTTGTCGCTGACGAAGATCGAGGCGAATGCCGCCAGCCCGTCGACGTCGAGCTCGCCGCCCTCCAGCCGCATAAGCACCGAGGGCCTGGCGTCGTCCGGCTGGCTGGAATCGATGCGGCCCGAAAACCTGGCCTTGCCGAGGATCAGTTCGAGATCGCTGAAGGCCTGGCGCTTCTCGCTGAGATCGACCCTGGCCTTGAAGCCGGCGGCCGGCAATCGGCGGATCGCCTCGTCGACGTCCTTGGACAGCCAGGCGGCAAAACCCGAAGGCTGCGCCACGGCAAGCAGCAGCGAGCCGGTGAAGCCGAAATGATCCTCGACGCTGAGCATGCCGTTGGCTTCGAGCGTGGCGCGGCCGGGCAAGGTCGCGGCAATCGACTTCACCGACCAGCCGCCTTCGGCCGGTTCGGCCGAGAGATGCACGTCCCGCACCGTCGTGTCGCCGGCGACCACGGCCGGCAGTCTCACCTCGACCGTGCCGGGGATGGTCGGCTTCGGCATATGCAGAAGCGCCTGCTCCAGCGCATTGACGCGCTGGTCGAGCGTTACGCCGTCGACGGCAGCGGCGCCGACGGCTTCGTCGAACTGCACCTGCGCGCCGTTGGCCTCAATCGAGAAGTGCGGCTTCAGCCCGAGCTCGACCGAGGCTTTGCCGTCGGCGGTGTAGGGATTGTCGAGCGGTCCGGTTTCGAAGCGGAACTCGTCGAAGGCGAGCTTCTGGTGATCGAGCGAGAACTTGCCGTTGAGGCGGAAGCCCGGGTCCGGCTTGCCGGCCGAGACCTTCACCGTCTCGCCATCGGTGCCGCGCAACTCGGCCGAATTCCTGTCGTTGCCGGAGATCTTGAACTGGCCGGAATAGGCGACGGCGCCCTTGACGAGGCCGGCATTGCCGTCGGTCTCGATGACCAGCGGATAGGCGTCCGGATCGGCCTTCAGCCGCAGCCGCATCTGGCCATTGCCTTCGGCCCTGCCGGTCGAGGCGGTGACATCGGTGCGCAGGCCGTCGAGCTTGAGCGTTCCATCCATCCGCCATGGCCCGGCGAGCGACTTTGCCGAGACGGTCGAATTGATCTCGGAAATCAGGTGGCTGCGCCCGCCGGCGGCATGGCGCAAAGCGACCTCGCCTTCCGTCACCGTCAGCTTCTCGATCGCGATCTGGTTGAGGTCGAAGGGCGCGGTCGGCCGCATCGCCCAGTCGACCGTGCCGTCGGCGGCGATGTCGATCGTCGCCTTCGGACGCACCAGCCGCATGTCGAAGATCAGCACCTCGCCGCGCAGGAAGGGGGCCAGTTCCGCATCCATCGAGAAGGTCTCGACGGTCATTGCCGGCTGGCCTTCGGGACCGCCGGCAACCGAAACATTGGAGAAGGTCACTGAAGGAAACGGCAGCAGCCTGGCCGTCGCATCGCCCTCGACGGTAACCTTGCGGCCGAGGATGGCGCTCGCCTCGCGCTCGAAATCGGCGCGGTAGCCCGCCCAGTCGATAAAATACGGCACCACCAGCGCCGCGCACAGCACCAGCACGAACAGGCCACCGAAGATCACGAACAGGCGTGCGAGCATCAGCACCAGCGATCGTTGAAAGTCAGCTGCACTGTACCCGCATCAGCGTGTCGATAAAGAGGCAATTCGGCTGCGTCCTCGGCAAGCAGGGACAGGGGCGCAGGCTGTGGGGACAGTCCGCCGCGTCAATGCCGTGCCGCTTCCATCAGGGCGGACAAGACCGCACCCTTGCAAAGGCTGATCAGGAATTTCTGCGCAACGAACTCGATGGTCGAGTCGTGGAACGTCAGGATGAAATGCCGATAGTCCGAAAACAGCTCAGGCATGTGGGATGGATGAACCCGATTGGCCTTTTCCAGGGAGGCGATCCAGGACGAGTTGAAGACTTCGAACGCAGAATATGGTTGCAGGCCGAGACCGTAGAGCCGATGCCCGCTGATGGCTTCATCGTTCGGCGGACCGAATTGAAGCGCCAGGTATGGTTCCACCGTCAGGATTGCGACGGATTGATCGCCGGTTGCGGGCGAAACCGAGCGCGGGTTCGTACCATCGAACGAAGGATCCGGAACGTTGGCGAGATAGGCAATCAGCAATCGCTCTTGATCCGCGAAGACATGCGGCAATGGCGCGCCGGCCGATGACGGCGGCACCTCGATCGCCAGCAGGGCCTCGGCCGCCGACATGACTAGTGACCAACACGGGGCAAGATCTTGCCAGGGTTCATGATGTTCAGCGGATCGAGCGCCTGTTTGATCGTGCGCATGATGTTGACGCCATGGCCAAGCTCGTGGCGCAGGAAGCCGATCTTGCCCTGGCCGATGCCGTGCTCGCCGGTGCAGGTTCCTTCCATGGCGATGGCGCGCATGTTGAGCCGCGCGACGAATTTTTCCGCCAGCGCGATTTCCTGCGGGTTGTCGACATCCATCAACACCAGCACGTGGAAGTTGCCGTCGCCGGCATGGCCGACGATCGGCGCGATCAGCCCCATCTCGGCAATGTCGGCCTCGGTCTCGGTGACGCATTCGGCAAGCCGCGAGATCGGCACGCAGACATCGGTCGACAGCCCCTTGGCGCCGGGCCGCAAGGTCAGCGACGACCAATAGGCGTCGTGCCTGGCCTTCCACAGTTTCGTCCGCTCCTCGGCAACACTGGTCCACAGGAACGGTCCGCCGCCATTCTCCTCGGCGATCATGCCGAAGGTCTCGGCCTGCTCGGCGACACCGGCATCGCTGCCGTGGAATTCGACGAACAGGCACGGGCCTTCCGGGTAGTCGAGCTTGGAATAGTTCTTCATCGCCCGCATCTGCAGCGCATTGACCAGTTCGATGCGCGCCACCGGAATGCCCATCTGGATCGTGGCGATCACCGTCTTGCAGGCCGCCTCGAGGCTCGGAAACGGGCAGACGCCACCGGAAATCGCCTGCGGGATGCCATGCAGCCTCAAGGTCAGCGCGGTGATGACGCCGAGCGTGCCCTCCGAGCCGATCAGCAGCCGCGTCAGGTCGTAGCCGGCAGAGCTCTTCTTCGCCCGCTTGCCGGTGGTCACCGCCTCGCCATCGGCCATGACCGCCGTCAGCGACAAAACGTTCTCGCGCATCGTGCCATAGCGCACGGCATTGGTGCCGGAGGCCCGCGTCGCCGCCATGCCGCCGAGCGAGGCATTGGCGCCGGGGTCGATCGGGAAGAACAGGCCGGTGTCCCGCAGGTGCCGGTTGAGGTCCTCGCGCGTCACGCCTGGCTCGACGGTGCAGTCGAGATCCTCGGGATTAACCGCGAGAATCCGGTTCATGCGCGAGGTGTCGATCGAGATGCCGCCGCCCGGCGCGTTGGTGTGGCCTTCAAGCGACGAGCCGACGCCGAAGGCGATCACCGGCACCCGGTGCGCGGCACAGGCGCGCACGATCTCCTGCACCTCGGCCGTGCTCTCCACGAAGGCGACGCCGTCCGGCGCCTGCGTCGGGATGTAAGTGGTGGTGTGCGCATGTTGGGAGCGGACTGCCTGGCCGGTCTGGAAGCGCTCGCCGAGCGTCTGCTTGAGGATGCCGAGAACCGCGGCAATGCCCTCCTCGTTGCGCTCGACGGGATTGAGGTCGCTCAAAGCCATGATTCACTCCGCGAATGGACCAGCCGCCGCCCTTGCTGTGCGGCTAAGGATGCGTAGTCTCGCGACCCACACCCTGTCCAGCGATCAGGAAAGGAAAACAAGATGTCGATGCCCGCTCCCTTCATTTCCCGCGTCATGGATATCGAGAAGGACTGGATCGACTATAACGGCCATCTCAACATGGCCTATTACAACGTGCTGTTCGACCGCTGCTCGGACGACGCCTTCGAGATGATGGGCATGGGGCCGAACTACGCCAAGGAGCGCCGCCTCACCATCTACACGGCGGAAGTCCATGTCTGCTACGTGCAGGAGCTGCATCTGGAGCACAAGGTCCAGGTCTCCTTCCAGCTCATCGACCATGACGAAAAGCGCCTGAGAGCCTATCAGGAGATCCGCCATGTCGACGGCTGGCTGGCCGCCACCTCCGAGACGCTTTCGCTGCATGTCGACATGTCCGGGCCGAAAGTGGCGCCCTTCCCCGCCGACGTTCTTGCCAGGGTCGAGGAGATGCGCGCCGCCCACGCCGCTCTGCCGATGCCGGAGCGCGCTGGCCGCTCGATCGGCATCAAACGCAAGAGCGCTTGAAGCGCCCCAGCGCGCACGTTAACCTTACCAAGGTTTTAACGTGAACAAGCCGATTGAGTCGTTGAACGACTCAGCGGAGCGTTTGAAAACCACCGTATCGGGTTGGCGATACGGGGCGGCGGGCAGAGGCGGTTCGAGGAACGTGCATGAAAACCGACATCAAGGTCGAGGTGGAACGGCTGGCGGCCGATCCGCGCATCACCGACTATGATTTCTGGCGCTCGCTCAAGAACGTCAACAACGAGATCTTCCACATCGCCAACAACAACGAGCCGATCCCCTTCGACATGATCCGCTGGCGCGCCATCCTCAAGCAGGCGCGGCTGAAGCGCGGGCATTTCTGAGCTACTGCCAATCCCTGGTTGCGGCCTCTGGAGCAATTCCAGGAAAAGTGCGTAGCGGTTTTCCGTCCGGAATTGCGTCAAAACAAATAATTGGAGCGGGTCAGCGATTCTGAGAGGCGCCGAACCGCTCCAGCGGCGAGCGCGGCGCCACCGGCGACGATTGGATGATCGCCGTGTTGGTCATCGCGTAAGGGATGATCCTGTCGATCACCCGTTCGAGCTCTGCCACCGAGCCGACATGCGCCAGCGCGATGAAGCAGTCCTCACCGGTCACCCGGTCGCACTGCACGATTTCCGGCAGGTCGCGGATGATGTCGGCGACGACGGCAAGCTGACCCGGCACCGGCCGGATGCGCAGCCATGCCGACAGTTTCATGCCGAGCGCGGCCGGATTGATCCTGACCGTGTAGGCCTCGATCACGCCGTTCTCCTGCAGCTTTCTGATCCGCTCCGCTACGCTCGGCGCCGACAGGCCGACGGCGCGCGCCAGTTCGGCCGTGCTGGTGCGCGCATCCTTTTCCAGCAGGCGCAGGAGCTTCAGGTCGGCGACATCGAGGTCCGCGTTTTCGTTTCGAAGGCGTTTCAAGGAAATTTGCCTTTCTTTCGGGAACAACTCGGTCGCATGACCCAGCGGTCATCCATATAAACCGCGCGATCCGCCTGCGATAGTGATCGCATGAGAAATCAAGCGCAGGCCTCGGCGGCAAGCCCCGCCCTCGACAAGCCAGACAGCGCCAGCCAAAGCCTTGCCGGCCCTGCCCTTTCCACCTTGTCGACGGCGCTGCCGCCACATCTGTGGTTCGGCGTCAGCGCCGTGTTCCATTATCTGGGCCCGGCCTTCGCGGTGCTGCTTTTCGCCCAGGTCGGCGTGCTGGGCATGGCCTGGCTGCGCATCGCCACCGCCGCCCTCGTCTTCGCGCCGCTGACCCGGCCATGGAGGGTCTTCGCCCGCGCCGACCGGCCGACACGGCTGTTGCTCGTCGCCTTCGGCGCCTGCCTGGCGGTGATGAACTGTTCCTTCTATCTGGCCCTCGACCGCCTGCCGATCTCGCTGGTCGCGGCGATCGAGTTCGTCGGCACCATCGCCGTCGCGCTCGTTGGCCTGCGCAGCCCGCGCAATCTTGCGGCGCTCGCCATTGCCGTCACCGGCACCTTGCTGTTGATCGATGTCAAATGGTCGAGCGACCCGGTCGGCCTGTTCTGGGCCTTCCTCAACGGCGCCCTGTTCGTCGGCTACATCGTGCTCGGCCACCGCGTCGCGGCGTCCGGCGCGGGCGCCGGCATTGCCGGCTTGGGCGCGGCAATGACGATCGCTTTCCTCGTCGTGCTGCCCATCGGCCTCACCGAGGCGCTGCCGGCCTTTTCCGCGCCGTCGCTGCTCATCGCCGCCATCGGCGTCGGCATCTGCTCCTCGGTCATCCCCTATATCTGCGACCAGCTCGCCATGGCGCGGCTGCCGCGCGCCAGCTTCGCGCTGATGCTGTCGCTGCTGCCGCTGAGCGCGACACTGATCGGCATCATCGTGCTGAAGCAGGTTCCGAGCCTCGGCGATTGCCTGGGCATCGTGCTGGTGGTGGCCGGCGTCGCCTTGCACAAGCCGGCCCCGGAACGAGCGCCATAAGGCTAGGCAAGCTTCTCCTTCAGGAAAGCGACCGTCCGGCCCCAGGCGAGGTCGGCCGCCTTCTTGTCGTAGCGAGCCGCCGAGGTGTCGTTGTTGAAAGCATGGTTGGCGCCCTCATAGACATAGACCGCGTACTCGACATGCGCCACGTCGAGCGCCTTCTTGAAGGCATCGATGCCGGCATTGGTGCGCGCATCCAGCCCTGCATAGTGGAGCAGCAGCGCGGCCTTGATTTTCGGTACGTCGTCGGGCTTCGGCTGCATGCCGTAATAGGCGACCCCTGCGCTCAGATCCGGCGAATTGACGGCAAGCGTGTTGACTGCGCCGCCGCCCCAGCAGAAACCGACGGCGCCGACCTTGCCGTTGCCGTCCTTGTAGCCCTTGAGGAACGTGACCGTCGCCACGGCGTTGGCGGCGACCTGCGCGGGATCGAGCGTCGCGAACAGTTCTCGCACCTTGTCCTCATTCTCAGGCGTGCCGCCGAGCGGCGACATGAAGTCCGGCGCCAGCGCGACGAACCCTTCCAGCGCCACCCGCCGCGCCACATCCCTAATGTGCGGGTTGAGCCCCCTGTTCTCGTGGATGACGATGACGGCGCCGAGCTTGCCGGACCGGTCGGCCGGCTCGACCAGGTAGCCCTTCATCTCGCCTCCGCTGCCGGGATAGGTGATGTCCTCACCCTTCACGCGCGGATCGTCCTCGGCGACGATCGCCGCCCTGGCGGGATTCGCCGCCAGCAACGGCACGATGGCGGCGGCTGCCGCGCCAGATCCGGCAAGCCTCGTCAGCTGTTCCATGAAACGGCGCCGGTCGAGCGTCAGATGCGTGTATTCATCATAGGCATCGATCATCGCCTGGGTGATGACTGGCTCGGCGGCGGCTGTGGTCATGGCTCATTCCTCGACTGTTCCCCCACCGGGCAAGATAGGGTTGGAAGGCGCTTGGTCCATTTCGAAGCCGTCGGCTTTGAGGACGTCGAGGTGGAAGACAGGACTGACGACTGCCTCGGCGGCTTCCGCCGCAGCCTCATCGCATGGCCGGCCTCGGAACGGCGCAAGGGCGCCATGAGCCTGAAGTCCAGCCTCGGCACCGCCCTCGTCTGCCGATTGATCGCCGGTTATTTCGGCGCTGTCTCCAAGGCCTACCTGCTGGTC
>NZ_RZOS01000027.1:0-28677 GCF_004022605.1 Mesorhizobium sp. M4B.F.Ca.ET.089.01.1.1 | reverse complement strand
CTGGCGGGTGAGCTCGGCCGCCTTGTCGCGCAACACGCGCGCCACCGAGGCGCCGACCGTGCCGAGGCCGGCAATTCCAACACGCAACGCTTCAGCCATGTCCGGCGATGCCCCTCAAAAATTCGATCGGTGATGTCAGGCGAACTCAGCGGTGCGCGGAGAGCGGCACCACATTGTTGGGCTGCTTGGCGGTGGACGCCAGGAAGCGCTTGATGTTGCGGGCCGCCTGGCGGATGCGGTGCTCGTTCTCGACCAGCGCCACGCGCACGAAATCGTCGCCATGCTCGCCGAAGCCGACGCCCGGCGCCACCGCCACGTCGGCGTGCTCGATCAAGAGCTTGGAGAATTCGAGTGAGCCGAGGTGACGGAACTGTTCCGGGATCGGCGCCCAGGCGAACATCGAGGCCGCCGGCGCCGGAATGCTCCAGCCGGCGCGGCTGAAGGAATCGACCATCACGTCGCGGCGCTTGTGGTAGACCTCGCGCACCTCGGCGATGTCGGCGCCGTCGCCGTTGAGCGCATGCGCTGCCGCCACCTGGATCGGCGTGAAGGCGCCGTAGTCGAGGTAGGACTTCACCCGCGTCAGCGCCGAGATCAGCCGCTCGTTGCCGACGGCGAAGCCCATGCGCCAGCCAGGCATGGAAAAGGTCTTCGACATCGAGGTGAACTCGACGCAGACGTCGATCGCGCCCGGCACCTGCAACACCGATGGCGGCGGATTGCCGTCGAAATAGATCTCAGAATAGGCGAGGTCCGACAGGATGATGATGTCGTTCTTCTTGGCGAAGGCGACGACGTCCTTGTAGAAATCGAGCGATGCGACCAGCGCCGTCGGGTTTGACGGATAGTTGAGGATCAGCGCCAGCGGCTTCGGGATCGAGTGGCGGATGCCGCGCTCGACCGCCGGGATGAAGCCGTCGTCGGGCTCCACCTGCAGCGAGCGGATGACGCCGCCCGACATGATGAAGCCGAAAGCGTGGATCGGATAGGTCGGATTCGGGCAGAGGATCACGTCGCCTGGCGCGGTGATCGCCTGCGCCATGTTGGCGAAGCCTTCCTTCGAGCCAAGCGTCGCCACCACCTGCGTGTCGGGATTGAGCTTCACGCCGAAGCGGCGCTGATAGTACGCCGCCTGGGCCCGGCGCAGGCCCGGAATGCCGCGCGAGGAGGAATAGCGATGCGTGCGCGGATCGCGCACCACTTCGCACAATTTGTCGACGATGGCCTTCGGCGTCGGCAGGTCCGGATTGCCCATCCCAAGGTCGATGATGTCGGCGCCGCGCGAGCGGGCGCTGGCCTTCAGCCGGTTGACCTGCTCGAACACGTAAGGCGGAAGCCGGCGGACCTTGTGAAATTCTTCCATGTCAGTTCCAGACATTCAAAGGTGGTTTTCGGCGCGCGATATATCCCTAATTGCAGCTAGGGTCGAGGGCGGGATCGCATTTCGTCTCGATCTGCTTCAGCGCCTGGTCGCCATGGTTCTTGGCCAGCGAGTTGAGCGCCGCCGGGCTTGCGGTCTGGCCGCCGCCACCGCTCTTGGCGAGTTGCGCCTGCTGCTCGCCCTTCAACTGGGCAAGCTTGGCGTCCGTCTCCTCCTTGGTGAGCTGCTTGGCGGCCACTTGCGGCGGAATGTTGAGGTTCGGATAGGAACCGGTGTCCTTCGGCCCTTCGACGCCGGCGACCGGCGCCGTATTCGAAGAGTTGCTGGTCGAGCAGCCGCCCGCCGCCAGCATGCCGGCCGACAGCAACGCCATCGCCGCGGCAATGCGGCAAATGCGACCGGCGTCCGAAAAAACCGTCTTGCCAATATTAATCGTCATATTGTTTTCCTGGCAGCCGGGTTAGAGCGTGTTGGACCCGGTCAGATGTCCCATGATAATATGTCAAGAAAACGCCCGGGAGGAACCCCGCGAACCATGTCCAAAGCTGCCGATTCGGACAAAGCGGAAGATGGCGGACCTTCGTCGGTCGAGCAATATCTGGTCAAGGACCCGGAACGCTTCGCGTTGAACATGGCGCGCATGGTCGAGCAGGCCGGCAAGGCGGCTTCCGCCTGGGCCGAGCCGCGCGAGAAGGGCGAGGTGCGCGACCACGTCGCCGAGCCTGTCGTCGACATGGTCAAGACCTTCTCCAAGCTCAGCGAGTACTGGCTGGCCGACCCGCAGCGCGCGCTTGAGGCGCAGACGCGGCTGTTCGCCGGCTACATGACGGTATGGGCGAACGCCATCCAGCGTGTCAGCCCGAATGGCGAGGCGCCGCCTGACGACGCCGTCAAGCCCGAGCGCGGCGACAAGCGCTTCCAGGACCCGGAATGGGGCCGCAACGCCTTCTTCGATTTCCTGAAGCAGGCCTATCTCGTCACCTCGCGCTGGGCGGCCGATCTGGTCGAGCATGCCGAGGGTCTCGACGAGCACACGCGCCACAAGGCCAGCTTCTACGTCAAGCAGGTGTCCAACGCGATCGCGCCGTCGAACTTCATCCTGACCAACCCGGAACTGTTCCGCGAGACCGTCGCCTCCAACGGCGAGAACCTGGTTCGCGGCATGAAGATGCTGGCTGAGGACATCGCCGCCGGCAAGGGCGACCTGAAGCTCCGCCAGGCCGACTATTCACCCTTCGAGATCGGCAAGAACGTGGCGACGACGCCCGGCAAGGTGGTCGGTCGCAGCGACGTCGCCGAGATCATCCAGTACGATCCGGTGACCGAGACCGTGCTCAAGCGTCCCTTGCTGATCTGCCCGCCATGGATCAACAAGTTCTACATCCTCGATCTCAACCCGCAGAAATCCTTCATCCGCTGGGCGATCGAGCAGGGCCACACCGTCTTCGTCATCTCCTGGATCAACCCGGACGAGCGCCACGGCTCCAAGGGTTGGGAAGCCTATATCCGCGAAGGCCTGCAATACGGCCTCGACATGGTCGAGAAGGCCACCGGCGAGAAGGAAGTCAACGCCATCGGCTACTGCGTCGGCGGCACGCTGCTCGCCGCGGCGCTGGCGCTGCTGGCGCAGGAAGGCGACAACCGTATCAAATCGGCGACCTTCTTCACCACGCAGGTCGATTTCACCTATGCCGGCGACCTGAAAGTATTCGTCGACGAGGACCAGGTCGCGGCGGTCGAGCGGTCGATGAACGAGAAGGGCTATCTCGACGGCACCAAGATGGCGACCGCCTTCAACATGCTGCGCTCGGGCGACCTGATCTGGCCCTATGTCATCAACAACTACATGCGCGGCAAGGATCCCCTGCCCTTCGACCTCTTGTACTGGAATGCCGATTCGACCCGCATGGCGGCGGCCAACCATTCCTTCTACCTGCGCAACTGTTATCTCGAGAACAACCTCTCGCGCGGCACGATGGAGCTTGCCGGCCGCACCGTCTCGCTGGGCGACATCAGGATCCCCGTCTACAACCTGGCCACCAAGGAGGATCACATCGCGCCGGCGCTCTCAGTGTTCCTCGGCTCGCGCTATTTCGGCGGCACCGTGGAATATGTGGTGGCGGGCTCCGGCCACATCGCCGGTGTCGTCAATCCGCCGGCCGCGAAGAAGTATCAGTACTGGACCGGCGGCAAACCGGTGGGTGATTTCGGCCAGTGGTTCGCCGCCGCCGTGGAGCATCCCGGCTCCTGGTGGACGCACTGGCAGCACTGGGTCGAGACCCAGGACAATGCGCGCGTGCCGGCGCGCAAACCCGGCAAGCATATGAAAACCTTGGGCGATGCGCCGGGCACCTATGTCAAGGTGCGCGTGTAACAGTCTGTAATGTCTGGTGAGTTGACGGCCCGCTAAAACAGGTCGAAATGGTGACGTCAACTATCTGGCGGCTTCAATTCGCCTGGAAAAAACGATTACTTCCGAGGCTTGCAGATTTGACACAGGTCCCGTTTCCGGTTTGGGAACAGAACAGTCGTTGCGAGGGCGTAGAACGCTGCGGCGATGACCAGCCGGCCGGATACCGAGGGGGAATTTAGGTTTGAAATCAGGTGGTTGGCGTCTCGCGCGGAGGGAAGGTCGCAGCATTGCGGCAGCGCTTTTCTCCGTGCTTCTGGCCTCCTGCACCTCCGCCGGCGACCCCACGATGTCGGTCGGCATGCCCGGCTACAATGCCACCTCCACCGAGATGAGCGCTGCAACCGGCGCCAAGCCAGCGACCTCGACCGATTCGTCTCTGCAGGTGACGTCGGCCTCATCGGAGGCGGTGTCGACCGTGATGGGCGAGGACGACAAGCCTCTGCCTGAGAAGGTTGCCTACGTACCGGTGACGAAGCCCGGATCGGCCTTCCCGATCAACGTGCCCGCCGGCGCCGACACCATCGCCGGCAACACGCCGCAGCCACTGGTGCAGCAGGCCCAGGCAGCCGAGCAGACGCAGGCCGTCGCGCAGCAGGTCGCCGCTGGCGATGCCGCCGCGACCGCAGCCAAGCCGCAGGCCGAGGCCGCCGCGCAGCCGATGAACAACGGCGTCTACGTGACCGCCGGCGAAGCACCCCAGCAGCCGATCGCCGCGCCGAAGAAGGGCCTGTTTGCCTCGCTGTTCAGCACCACGCCGGCGTCGGCGGCGCCCACGCCGCTGGTCAACACGCGCTCGGGCGAACAGCCGGCCGCCGCCAAGGCGACTGCGCCCGCCAAGCCGATCATCACGCTCGCTTCCGCCACCCCGGCCGAAAAGCCGGTGCAACTGGCCTCGCTCGACGACCCGAGCAATCACATCACCGGCGCCGATGCCTTGCCCGGCGTGCGCCAGACGGCGCTGTTCGAGATCAAGCGCAAGTCCGGCATCGACGACGAGAGCGACGTCGACCTCAACGAGGATGAGGGCGGCTCCTACCAGGTGGCGTCGGCCGCCGGCATGGCGCGGCTCGCGCCCAACGGCCTCTTGAAGCAGAACGAAAGCGTCGACGTCGCCTGCCTGAAGCCGTCGCTGGTGCGGGTGCTGAAGACGATCGAGGGCCACTACGGCCGCAAGATGGTCGTCACCTCAGGCTATCGCGACCCGTCCCGCAACCGCCGCGCCAACGGCGCCAAGAATTCGCTGCACATGTATTGCGCCGCCGCCGACATCCAGGTTCCCGGCGTCTCCAAATGGGAGCTGGCAAGCTACGTCCGCTCCATGCCCGGCCGCGGCGGCGTCGGCACCTACTGCCACACCGAATCCATCCATGTCGACGTCGGTCCCGAGCGCGACTGGAACTGGCGCTGCCGCCGGCGCAGCGGCGGCGGCGACGGCTGATCCTTCACCAGCCTTGCCGATTGCCAGCACGTTTCCGAAACCGCTTGGGCTCGAAACCCATCCCCCGGCGTGCCCAAATCGCGATTTTTGCCACTGTTGAAAAAAGTTGTCGCAGGCGGCGGCAGACGGGTTGCCGGTTGCGAACAACGCAATTATAAGCCGCTTCATCTGAGCGCGCCCATCGTCTAGCGGTCAGGACACCGCCCTTTCACGGCGGTAACAGGGGTTCGATTCCCCTTGGGCGTACCAAATTCCCAAATGCCTTGATTTCATTGAGTGTTCGAAGAACGCTTCCGAACAAGCGAGAGAGCTGTTCCAAAGAGCGCAACGCTGTGTTGTCCTCGGGCGTCCCCTGTGGCCCCCCACAGCCGTCATCGCAATCCTATACGGGAAGTGGCGCTAAGTTCCACTAGGCCGCGTTTCGGGCTCGCTGGTTGATCGGCCTTCCGCCTCGGCCAAGCTGATCTCCAGGCGCTCGATCAGCGCCCGATAGCGCGGATGATCGCGCAGCGGATTCATATCCACGTCCTGCGCCATCCAGTGCACTTGCTGCAATCCAAGCTGCGGCACGCTGTGCTCCAACGTGTCGATCGCCTTTTCGACGGCGCCGATCGCCGCCAGGAAACACGCGACATTGTAGTGGCTGTTGTAGTCCTCCGGATCGATGGTGATCGCGCGCTCGGCCCACTCAAGGGCGCGTTCCTCCAGGCCGAGATTGTGGAGGATGTAACAGCCATAGGCATAGGCTGCCCCATCGTCCGGATACAGTTGCATGGCTTTCTCGATGCGGGTCAGCACCCCCCGTGAAAGCCTTTTGGCCTCCTCCTCGTCGCCCAGGGTCTTGCGGCAATCCCACAGCATGCACATCGCACCATAGCTGTTGCGATCGACGTCCGCCGCCTTCTCATAGGCGGCTGCGGCCTCTGCAAACTTGCGCTCCATGCGCAGCACGTCGCCCAGGGTCCTGTGCGCCTCGTAGAGATTGGGATCGAGCGCGATTGCTCGCCGGCAGGCAACGCCTGCCAGCTCGATCTGCTCCTTCTGGAAATGTACCATCGCGTCAGCCACGTGAGCTTCCGCCAGCGTCGAGTCCAATGCCAGCGCGCGCTGCGCATCGGCGCTCAAGGTGACAAGATTTGCGCTGCGATCTCCAGATCTCAGCAACATGCCTTCAGCCAACGCCAGCCCGGCCCGCGCCAGCGCGTATTCGGGATCGATCTCGAGCGCTCGCTGGTAGAGGCGTCGGGCGGAAAGGTGATTGCGACGGCCCAGGCGCAGGAAATGCTGCCGTCCCATCAGGTAATATTGATAGGCTTCGACGTTCTCGGTCGTGCGCTTGCCGATGGCAGCATGCTCGGCCGGCATCAGCCGGATTTTCAGGGCATCGACGATGGCCCGCGCGATCTCGTCCTGGAGCGCAAATATGTCGTTGAGATCGCGGTCGTAGCGCTCGGCCCACAGATGATGCCCACTCATCCCGTCGATCAACTGCGCGGTGATGCGAACGCGACTACCCGCCTTGCGCACGCTGCCTTCCAGCACATGCGAAACGCGCAATTGCCGCGCCGCTTCGCTCACGTCCATTGCCTTGCCTTTGAGGGCGAAGGTCGTGTTGCGCGCAGTGACCGCCAGTGCGCCGACCTTGCTGAGGTCCGTTATGATGTCCTCGGTGATTCCGTCAGAGAAATATTCCTGCTCGGGGTCGCCGCTCATGTTGTTGAAGGGAAGGACGGCGATCGACGGCTTGGCCTGGGCGGCCGGCTCGGTTTTCTCTCGAGCGATCGAGGCAATGGATCGGGGCGGCGCGTCTGCGAAGAGGTCGACGTTATAGACCCTGACCGGCCGCTCGATGTTCTTCAGTATCTGCTCGCCCGTATCCTCGAAGGCCAAGTCGAGCCGGTTGCCGACATTGTCGCGGACCGAGCCGGATACTGCTACGCCGCCCGGCCTGGCCATGCTCTCGATACGCGCCGCGATGTTGACGCCGTCGCCGTAAATGTCGTTGTCCTCGACAATGACATCGCCGAGATGGACGCCGATGCGGAACTCGATCCGCCTGTCTTCCGAAACGTCGACATTGCGCTCGCGCATTTTGCGCTGGATCTCGGCGGCACACGCCACGGCGTTCACCACGCTTGGGAATTCGACCAGCATGCCGTCGCCGGTGAGCTTGACGATCCGCCCCCGGTGTTCGGCAATCTTGGCGTCCGCCATCTCGCGTCGGTGGGTCTTCAGCGCCGACAGCGTGCCCGCCTCGTCCAGCCCCATGAGCCTGGAGTAGCCGACCACATCGGCAGCGAGGATCGCGGTAAGCCGGCGCTCCATAAGTGAAGTCCGAGTTGTTCAGAGAAGTCCAAAGTATCAGGTTCGATGGTACGTGCTACATGGAAATTCCGGTGCCGCAGCCCTTGGGCATCAGGTGGGATTGTGGCTCTGCCCTACTCCATTTGAGGTATGCCCTGACGTAAGGACAGCCTTTTGCGCATGTGCTAATAAGCCATGGCAGGAGGGATGCCATGCCGTCCTTGAGGTGGGCTGCTATTGTCGCGCTTGCCGCGACGCTCAGCAATACGACACCGATAGCCGCCGCCGAAACAGTCGGCAAGGCCGTCGTGATCAAGACTGCCGTCACCGGCGCAACCGGACCGCTGGTGGTCAGCGCGCCCGTTCATCGGGACGAACGTATCAAGACATCCAATACCGGGCTTGGCCAATTCGTGTTCCTGGATGGCACCAAACTGGCTGTAGGGTGGGGCTCTTCCGTCGTCATCGACAAGTACGTCTTCAACGATGATAATTCGGTGAAGAACCTTACTATCCGCGCCGCCAAGGGAACGTTTCGCTGGATAAGCGGAAGCTCGTCCTCGTCCGCCTACCAGATCGTCACGCCCGCAGGCACGATAGGCGTGCGGGGAACAGCATTCGATGTTCACATCGCGCCCAACGGCAAAACCGCCGTCGTGCTCCTGAAGGGGTCGGCTCGATTCTGCAGCGGTGGCGGATGCAGGGAACTGAAACAGCGCTGCGATTGTGTGGTCGCCTCGCCATCAGGCGCAATGAGCGACGTTACCAAGGTCAATCGCTCCGTGCTCACCGCACTCGGCACCCAGCGGGCGTTGCCGTTTCTGACCGGCACTCAGCAGCTCTCGGGAGGCTTCGGTACCGGCGGAAATTGCGGGCTTGCGGCCGCCATTCAGCAGGAGCATACGCCGCGGCCGCAGCAGCAACGGGCGCCCAGTCCACCCAGTCCGGGCACACCCAATCCGCCGGATCCGCCCGACCCGCCGGCCCCGCCAACGGATGACGGCAACAACGGTCATGGAAATGACCCGGGCAAGCACGACCCCAGCAATCCCGGAAAATCCTACGGTCCTGGCCGAAAATACGGATAGGGCAAGCGCAACAGACAGCCGCTCTTTTTCCTGGCGCGTCCTGTGCTCGGCTTCGCTGGCCGGTCGGGTCTGAGTGCTTCTAGATCGGTGTGGCCGAAATCATTGCCCTTGAAGAGCAGCGAGCGCGGCGGTGAACTGCCGTGTCCAAATGCAGGTCAGGAGTTGGAGCCGAATTGTTGCTCCGCATAGCCGGCATTCGCTTCCACCGCCGCTCCCGCCCGTTTGGCAAGAAAATCATCCGCTCTGCGCGATATCCTGCCATAGAAGTCCTGCAAGCTCGCCGGCAGGCCCGCGGCCCTGGCTTTGGCCGCCGCGATGATCTTTCGGCTGCCTGGCGAGCGCGAACGCAACGCCTCGATGAGCTTGCCGTGCAGAAGCCGCAATTCCGCAAAATCCGGCGACGAGGCAACACTTCCATCGCCGACGATGGCATTGATTCTCGTCCTCGCCCTTTTTCCCTTGAGCTCCAGCGATCCCGCGTCGAGGAAAGCCCAGCCTGGCAGCGATCTTACGGTGTCGTCGGACGCGAGGATGTCGAAGCTCACCGTCTTGCACACCGTCTCGATACGCGCTGCGGTGTTCACTGCGTCGCCCACCGCCGAATAGTTGAATCGCGACTCGGCACCCATGTTTCCCACGCAGGCGACGCCGGTATGGATTCCGATGCCGATGCGAACCGTCTGCTCGGCCCCGAATCCGAATGCGTCGCTTTCGTTGAGGCGAGCAATCGTCTCGCGCATGGCCAATGCCGCGCGAACGGCTTTGGCGGGATGATCGGCGACATCGATCGGGGCATTCCAAAAGGCCATGATCGAATCGCCGATGAACTTGTCGAGTGTGCCTTCGTTGGCGGTGACATGACGGCTGAGCGCGTCGAGAAGCGTGTTCAGAAACCCCACGACGGCGGTGGGCGGCAGTCTTTCGCTGATCTCGGTGAAGTTGCGTACATCGACAAACATCACGGTCAGCTCGCGGTCGTCGCCGCCAAGACGAAGCGCGTCGCGGGTGTGCTCGATACGGTAGAGCAGCGATGGCGACAAATATTGACCGAAGGCCCGCCGGATAGCGCGCCGCTCCCGGTCAGTCACCAGGAAGCGGAAAGAGGTGGTCGCGAAATGCGTCATCGAGCCCATGACGATTGGCGCAAACGGGTCGAACAGCAGTCCCGCAAGCGAAAAGGCAAGCCATGATGCAACGAGCGCCATGCCGGTGATCGCCAGGCCGCAGGCGAGAGCAATCGCAGGGCTCACGAAAATCGTGAGAAGCACCAGAAGGCTGCCCAGCATCGCGATCGACGCGATTTCCAGCCCGTTTGCCCAGTCGGGCCGCGACAGATAGTGGCCGGACAGCACCTGTTCAACCATCTGCGCGTGGAGCGAGACGCCCGGCACGTTCTCACCGAGCGCCGTGACACGAATATCCTGCAGCCCGGCGGAGGAAGTGCCGACAAACACGATGTTGCCTTCGATCGCGGCCCTTGTTTGGGGCGAGACGCCATTGGGTGCAAGCACGTCCTTCGCCGAAACATACCGTTCCGCCCTGTCGGGGCTGACATAGAGCCAGAGTTCGCCTGCCGAGGTCACCGGGATAACGAAGTCGCCGATCTTGACGGAGGTCATTATGCCCTGCCCCTCGGGCGCGCCGGCAATCAGATAGGTGGAGGCGCCCTGCGCTACCCTCATGGCTTCGAGAGCAAGACCCGGATAAAGCTGCTCGCCATCACTCAGAAAGAGTGGAGCTGTCCTCACCACAGCGGTCGATTTGCCTGGATTGAGGCTGATATGTCCGATGCCGGCGGCATTGGCCTCAAGCTGCGGCCGCAGCGGTGTGGCTGCCTTGATATGGGGAGGAGCATCGACCGGGCTCTCGCCGGTAAAGGCAATGCCAGCCTTCACCTGCGGGTGATAGGTCCCTTCGTTGGAGATGCCGTAACCCAGGACAACCGGCTTGCCGGCGATCGACCGGGCGAAGATCTCGTCGTTGTCGGGCAGGCGATCGAGCAGGGCAGGATCGATGCCTGGCACGTCGCGGACAACAGTGCGAGGCGACAGACGATCGGGCTCGGCGAAAAGGATGTCGAATGCGACGACTGCCGCGCCAAGCTCCGCCAGTTTATCGACCAGGGCGGCCATGCGATCCCTGGGCCACGGCCACTGCCCGAACTGCCGCAACGAAGCCTCGTCTATGTCGACCACGCGGACGGGCATCGCCTCGAAGCTGCGAGGTGCCAGCCGCTGATATTGGTCGAAAGTCGCTTCGCGGGCGAGTCTCAACGGCTGCGGGTCGCTCGCCCGGACAATGGTCAGCGCCGCTACCAGCGACAGGCCCAGGACGACGCCGGCCAACTGAGCGCGTGTCATGACCTCTGCACCAGTTGCTGAGCCGCGTCCTGCATGGTCCCGCCGGGAAGTAGCTTCTCGAACCCCAGGCTAGGCTGCATTGTTCCCGGCGAAAGCGCAATCGCTAACCCTACCGCCCTAAGGAGTAGTGCAGTTCTGGCGCTGGCGACTTGCGTAGCCACGACGAACCCAACCGCCGAAAACGCGAGATCGCGCCTCGGACAGAAACGCGCTGTTAAGGCCGTTCGCGGGTGACAGGAGTCGGCCTCCGCTCGAAAGTGTAAAGTTCGGCCTGCTCTCAGCCGTGGAGGCGGGAATGCATTTGCTTCGGATGGCACTCCTGTGCGCGGCCATTGTCGGCTTGGCAGGGCCGCTGGCCGTTGGCGCTGAGGAGCAGCCTGCTCCGCCGAACGGGCAAGCGGTGCCAGAGCAGCCGTCAGTTCATTGCGAGGGGCAAAATTGCCCGCCCCCGGCCGAGGACCCTGTCCTGGAGTGCAAGGGGCAAGACTGCGCGCCGGCTCCAGCGACGGACCAGACGCCAGCTCCGGAGATTGAACAGGTCAAGTGAGCAAGCATCAGCCGGAACCTGGAACAGGCAGTCGAGCGACGTCGACCGAATGGGCACAAGGTGCCTGCGCTTTCGCGAGGCGCCTGGAGGGCTTCAGGGTTGGGACGGCGACAAGCCGGACCTGAAATTCAGCCGCTAGATGCCGGCAAAGGCGGACGATGCGAGCTTAGGCCCGCAGTCCCCTCGCCTCGCCGCCGCGCTTACCGGGAACCATCATGTCCCTGGCGAGCAGGCCGCTGACGCGGCAGAACGCCATGAACGCGCGGCAGGCATCCTCGGTCTTGACCACGTCCACCGTGGCGCCGAAGCAGGCATTGAAGGCGGCCTCATGGACCTTGCCCTGGCGGCGGGCCGGCCAGGCCTGCAGGAAATCCAGCGCCTGCTCGACGCCGTAGATCTCCTCGACCGGCAGGCCGGGCGCCGGGGTAATGCGCACCGGCACCTCGAATTGCAATCTGTCCATTCCAAGTCTCCCCGACCGGTGCTGTCACGGCACCGGCGTTCGTCCTGAAAAATCGCTTTGGCCGGGCTTTTGACTCAGGAATGTGTCCTGAGTGCGGTAAGCCCGGCCTGCGCTCATTGGTTGGCCGGATCGGTCTCTGCCTCGAAAGCCATGCGGCTGACGAAGAACAGGGCGTAGGCCGAGGGCACGGCGAAAATGGCGCCGAGCACCATCGCCGCTGTTCCCGCCATGCCGAGCGTCTCGGCGACCGCCCAAAAAACGGTTCCGATGCAGATGATCACCTGGACCGAGAGAAACAGCGCGGCCGAGACACCGCGCGTCAGTGTCTTGAATGTCTTGATGCGTTGCATTGAATATGTTTCCGAAAATGGCGCGCCACGCGGCGACGGACGGCCAACGGCCGCCGCGCGGTTCGCGACGCGAAAAGTGGGGAATGGTTGAAGGTGCGGTCTGGGACCGCTCAATTCAAGCGAAAGGCGGCGCGCGCGGCTGGTTGGTGCTCGCCTGCCGGGCGGAGGTGGCGGCTGGAGCGGCCGCCGCCTGGATCGGCGAAACCTGGTCGACGAGGAGTGCAAGGGTCGCCGGCGCAAGCGCGCCATTGGCGCTGCCCAGGAACTTGACCGGCAGCGCCCGGCCGGCGCGGATTTCGAGCGCCTGCGTCTTGCCGGTGATGCGCAGCAGCGCGACCTGGTCGCCCTGCCGCGCCACGCTGATGCCGGCGCCGCCCGAAGCGGCAGCGCTGATCGCCTGTTGCTGGGCGAGACCGAGCAGCGACACCAGCAGCAGGGCCATCAGCCCCGAGCAGGCCGCCCTGATCGCCGACAGCGATGAGTTTGCGCGCGCGTACGCCATCAAGTCTCCAACTCTTCCCTTCGCCTACCCCGTCGAGCTGCAAAAGGAAAGCGCTGCGCCGACCCGGGCGCCGGACCAGGCGGCGGCTTGGACATCCTCCGTAGAGGCCAAATAGAGCGGGCTTAAGTCCGTCAGCGGCAGTTCGTCCTTGAACCTTGCGGCTTCCGGTGCCAAATCTGGGAAGATTTTCGCGACGGCTCGCATCAGGAGCCAACCCACCCGGTAAACGGACGTAAATGGTCACCTATCTCGACGCCGCCACGGCACCGCTCAGAAACACCGGCCAGATCCGCCTCTATGGCGAGGAAGGCTTTGCCGGCATGCGCAAGGCCTGCGAACTGACGGCACGTTGCCTCGACGAGCTGGTGCCGATGGTCGCGCCCGGCGTCACCACCGAGACGATCGACCGCTTCGTCTACGAGTTCGGCATGGATCATGGCGCGCTGCCGGCGACGCTCAACTATCGCGGCTACACAAAATCGTCCTGCACCTCGATCAACCACGTCGTCTGCCACGGCATTCCCGACAACAAGCCGCTGAAGGATGGCGACATCGTCAACATCGACGTCACCTACATCCTCGACGGCTGGCACGGCGATTCCTCGCGCATGTACCCGGTGGGCACCATCAAGCGCGCCGCCGAGCGCCTGCTCGAGGTCACCCACGAGTGCCTGATGCGCGGCATCGCCGCGATCAGGCCCGGCGCCCGCACCGGCGCCATCGGCGCCGCCATCCAGACCTATGCCGAGGCAGAGCGCTGCTCGGTGGTGCGCGATTTCTGCGGCCACGGCGTCGGCCAGCTCTTCCACGACGCGCCCAACATCCTGCACTACGGCACTGCCACCGAGGGCGTCGAGATGCGGCCGGGCATGATCTTCACCGTCGAGCCGATGATCAACCTCGGCCGCCCGCATGTGAAGGTGCTGTCGGACGGCTGGACCGCGGTGACGCGCGACCGCTCGCTGTCGGCGCAGTACGAGCACACGATCGGCGTCACCGACACCGGCTGCGAGATCTTCACGCTCTCGCCGAAAAAACTCGACCGCCCCGGCCTGCCGGCCTAGAGCCCGTTTCCATCCAGATGAATCGGGATGGGCCCCTATCTTTTTGTTTGAGCATGATCTTTCCCGAAAACCGGTTTCCACTTTTCGGGATCATGCTCTAATCTCCCTCAAAGCCTTCGGGGTATGGCGGGTATGGGAAAAACCGGCGACGACGAGCGGGGATTTTTCTCCGAGCGGTGGATCGAACCGCCGGCCGGCAAAGCGACGGCCGAAAAGAAGGCGACACCAGAACAGCCGCACTATCATGGCCATCGCGACCGTTTGCGCGAGCGTTTCGTCGCGGGCGGTCCCGACGCCCTCCCCGACTACGAACTTCTCGAACTGCTGCTCTTCCGGCTGATCCCGCGCGTCGACACCAAGCCGATCGCCAAGGCGCTGCTGGCGCGCTTCGGCACCTTCGCCGAAGTGCTCGGCGCGCCGGTCAACCTGCTGCAGGAGGTGAAGGGCATCGGCCCCTCGGTGGCAGTCGACTTGAAGGTGATCGCTGCTTCGGCGCAGCGCATGGCGCGCGGCGAGGTGCGCGGCCGCGAAATCGTCGCGAACTGGACGCAGCTTCTCGACTATTGCCGCTCCTCCATGGCCTTCGAGAACCGCGAGCAGTTTCGCGTGCTGTTCCTCGACAAGAAGAACGGGCTGATCGCCGACGAGGTGCAGCAGGTCGGCACCGTCGACCACACGCCGGTCTATCCGCGCGAGGTGGTCAAGCGCGCGCTGGAGCTTTCGGCCAGCGCCATCATCCTGGTGCACAACCATCCGTCCGGCGACCCGACCCCGTCGCGCGCGGACATCGAGATGACCAAGCAGATCATCGACACCGCAAAGCCGCTCGGCATCGCCGTCCACGACCACCTCATCATCGGCAGGAAAGGCAATGCGAGTATGAAGGGGTTGCTGCTGATCTGAGCTCGGTGTCAATCTCCGCCCCGCGCCGGCGACATGGCTCGACGAAAGCACAAGTAGCAGGACCGCTCTTCGCCGCAACCTCGTTCCTTTCGCATTTGACGCATAGCGGACTACTCGTCATGCTGAACCGATGACAAGGGGCGTGCTGTTGGACCTTGCAGGCGTCATCTATGATGGCGGGACCGCCATACCGGGCGGCGTCGACGCTGTCGCTCGATTGCGCCGGGCTGGCCTTTCCATACGCTTCGTCAGCAACACCACGCGCTCGTCGAAGCAACGGGTTCTCGACCATCTCGCGGCGATTGGCTTGATCGCGGCCAAGGCGGACGTCTTCACGCCGGCGCAGGCCGCGCGCGAATGGCTGCTTCGCAACGGCCGCGCGCCATATCTTTTGGTCCACCCCGGTCTCGAGCCGGACTTTCACGAACTGCCAAGTCGCGACAAGCGCGCCGTCATCATCGGCGATGCCGGCGAGACCTTGACCTATGCGGTGCTGAACGACGCCTTCCGCGAATTGACCGCGGGGGCCGAACTGCTGGCTCTCGCCACCAACCGGACATTTCGCGATGCCGATGGCGGGCTCAGCCTCGATGCAGGTCCGTTCGTGGCGGCGCTGGAATTTGCCTCGCTGAAACGAGCCACCGTTCTCGGCAAACCGTCACCGGCATTCTTTCTCTCGGCGCTGGCCTCGATGAACTGCCCGCCGGAAAAGGCGATCATGGTCGGCGACGACGCCGAGGCCGACATAGCCGGCGCGCTCCGCGCGGGGCTTTCGGGCGCCCTGCTGGTGCGCACCGGCAAATATCGCCGCGGCGACGAAAAGCGGTTCGACCCGCCGCCGACCGCGACCGTCGCAGATCTCGCGGCGGCGGCCGACTGGATCATCGCGCGCTCCGGTCCGGACTGAAATCCAGCCGCCGCGACCGCAGGACGCGCCAGTTTGTCCACATATATTTCCTACCCATAGTCGGCTCTGGAATTTCAACCGCAAATCACGCTATGATGATCTTGGCACTCGCCGGGACGGCTCCGCGCCCCCTCGATTGCCGGGAGGACGGGACATGGCCATTGCGCTTGTACTCGTTTTGGTTGTTGTGGGCTCGGTGCTGTTTCACTTCCTGAGCCCATGGTGGTGGACGCCGATTGCCTCGAACTGGGACTATATCGACCACACCATCATCATAACCTTCTGGATCACCGGCGTCGTCTTCGCCGCCGTGGTGCTTTTCATGGCCTATTGCGTGTTCCGCTTCCGTCATCGGGAGGGCAGCCGCGCCGCCTATGAACCGGAGAACAAGCGCCTCGAATGGTGGCTGACGGTCATCACCGGGGTCGGCGTCACCGCTCTCCTGGTGCCCGGCCTGTTCGTCTGGAGCCGCTTCGTCAATGTCCCGAGCGACGCGACCGAGGTCGAAGTCATCGGCCAGCAATGGCAATGGAGCTTCCGCTTGCCCGGCAAGGACGGCAAGCTCGGCACCTCGGACACCCGCGACATAACGGCTGAAAATCCGCTCGGCGTCATCCCCGGCGATCCCAACGGCCAGGACGATGTTGTGGTCGAGGCCGCCGATCTGCACCTGCCCATCGGCAAGCCGGTCAAGATGGTGCTGCGCTCGGTCGACGTGCTGCACGATTTCTACATACCGGAATTCCGCGCCAAGATGGACATGATCCCGGGCTCGGTCACCTATTTCTGGTTCACGCCGACCAGGACCGGAACCTTCCAGGTCCTGTGCGCGGAACTCTGCGGCCAGGGCCACCCGCTGATGCACGGCGTGGTCATGGTCGACACCGAACAGGACTACCTGGCCTGGCTGGGCCAGCAGCAGACTTTCGCGCAACTGTCGGCGCCCCAGAAGACGGGCTCGGCCGACCAGGCGACGGCGTCTGGTCTGAACGTTGCGGCCAAGCTCGAAACTGTCGAGGCTCGCTGAACAGGGCACGGAGGTGCCGCCATGGTCGATATCACGCCTGCAGATGCCGTCCCGCCCGCCGAAGTCGCGGAAATGGAGCTCTACCATCCGCACAGTTGGTGGACGAAATACGTCTTCTCGCAGGACGCCAAGGTCATCGCCATCCAGTATTCGGCGACGGCAACGGCGATCGGCTTCGTCGCGCTCAGCCTGTCCTGGCTGATGCGGCTGCAGCTCGGCTTCCCTGGGACCTTCGACTTCATCACCCCCGAGGCCTATTACCAGTTCATCACCATGCACGGCATGATCATGGTGATCTACCTGCTCACTGCGCTCTTCCTCGGCGGCTTCGGCAACTACCTGATCCCGCTGATGGTCGGCGCGCGCGACATGGTCTTTCCCTATGTCAACATGCTGAGCTACTGGATCTACCTGCTGGCCGTGCTGGTTCTGGTGTCGAGCTTCTTTGCGCCTGGCGGACCGACCGGCGCCGGCTGGACGCTCTACCCGCCGCAGGCCATCATGACCGGCACGCCCGGCGGCCAGGACTGGGGCATCATCCTGATGCTCGCTTCGCTCATCCTGTTCATCATCGGCTTCACCATGGGCGGCCTGAACTATGTCGTGACGGTGCTGCAGGCGCGCACCCGCGGCATGACGATGATGCGCCTGCCGCTCACCGTCTGGGGCATCTTCACCGCCACCGTCATGGCGCTGCTCGCCTTTCCCGCGCTGTTCGTCGCCTGCGTCATGATGCTGCTCGACCGCGTGCTCGGCACCTCCTTCTTCATGCCGGCGATCGTCGAGATGGGCGAACAACTGCAGCACAATGGCGGCAGCCCGATCCTGTTCCAGCATCTGTTCTGGTTCTTCGGTCACCCCGAGGTCTACATCGTCGCGCTGCCGGCCTTCGGCATCGTCTCCGACCTGATCAGCACCCATGCGCGCAAGAACATCTTCGGCTATCGCATGATGGTCTGGGCCATTGTCGGCATCGGCGCGCTGAGCTTCGTGGTCTGGGCGCACCACATGTATGTCAGCGGCATGCATCCCTATTTCGGTTTCTTCTTCGCCACCACCACCCTGATCATCGCCATCCCGACCGCCATCAAGGTCTATAACTGGGTGCTGACGCTGTGGCGCGGCGACATCCATCTCACCATACCGATGCTGTTCGCGCTCGCCTTCATCGTCACCTTCGTCAATGGTGGGCTGACCGGCCTGTTCCTCGGCAACGTCGTCGTCGACGTGCCGCTGTCGGACACCATGTTCGTCGTCGCCCATTTCCACATGGTCATGGGCGTCGCCCCAATCCTGGTGATCCTGGGCGCGATCTACCACTGGTATCCGAAAGTCACTGGCCGCATGCTCGACGAGACGCTCGGCCGGTTCCATTTCTGGGTGACCTTCCTTGGCGCCTATCTGATCTTCTTCCCCATGCACTATCTCGGCCTGATCGGCATTCCGCGGCGCTACGCGGAGCTGACCGACATGACGATCATGACGGAGTCGGCCCATCATCTGAATTCGTTCATCTCGATCATGGCCTTCATCGTCGGCTTCGCCCAGATGGTGTTCCTGTTCAACCTGATCTGGAGCATCCGCCATGGCCGCGAGGCTGGCGGCAATCCATGGCGGGCGACGACGCTGGAATGGCAGACGCCGCAGACGCCGCCGACTCACGGCAATTTCGGCAAGGAGCTGCCGATCGTCTATCGCTGGGCTTATGACTACAGCGTGCCGGGTGCCAAGGAGGACTTCATTCCGCAGAACGTGCCGGGCAATTTCGGCCTCTCCAAGGAGCCGGCATGAGCGTCATCCTGGTCTTCCTGGCTGTGATTGCCGGCTTTGCCGGCTGGTGGCTTTCGCACCAGCGGCTGACCGCCAAGCCGTGGCTGGAGCAAGGCCTGGCCGGCGATTTCGTCGGCCTCGACCGGTCGGCCTTGCCCACCGCCAAGATCGGCCTCGGCGTCTTCCTCGCCGTGGTCGGCTGCCTGTTCTCGCTGTTCACCAGCGCCTATTTCATGCGCATGGGCCTGTCGGACTGGCGGCCGCTGCCTTTGCCGCGCCTGCTCTGGCTGAACACCGGCGTGCTCCTGCTGAGCAGCATCGCGCTGCAATGCGCCGTGGTCGCCGCGCGCAAGGGCCAGATCGACAATGTCCGGCTCGGCCTTGCCACGGCCGGTTTCACTTCTTTCGCCTTCCTGATCGGACAGTTAATGGCGTGGCGGCAATTGACCGAGGACGGCTACCTGCTGGCTGCCAACCCGGCCAACAGCTTCTTCTATCTGATCACCGGAATGCATGGCCTGCACATACTGGGCGGCCTGATCGGTCTCGGCAGGACCAGCGTCGGCGCCTGGAACGGCTCGCGGCCTGAGCGGCTGCGCCTCGGCGTCGAACTCTGCGCCATGTACTGGCATTTCCTGCTTTTCGTCTGGCTCTGCATCTTCGCCCTTCTGGCCGGCTGGGCCGCCACATTCATCGACATTTGCCGTGGGCTGCTGACCTGAGGAGGCAGGGTATGTCCGAGACGACTCTGACGCATAGCGGCCAAACGGCGCCAAGGCCGGCCGGCTTGAAAGGCATTGCCGCCGACTGGGCCTCGGACCAGCGCGCGTTCAAGAACGTGTCCTGGGGCAAGGCCATGATGTGGATCTTCCTGCTCAGCGACACCTTCATCTTCGGCTGCTTCCTGCTCTCCTACATGACCGCGCGCATATCGACGCGCGTGCCGTGGCCGAACCCAAGCGAGGTCTTTGCGCTGCGCATCGGCGGCCAGGAGATCCCCCTGATCCTGATCGCCATCATGACCTTCGTGCTGATCTCGAGCAGCGGCACGATGGCCATGGCGGTCAATTTCGGCTACCGCCACGACCGCCGCAAGACCGCGATCCTGATGCTTTTGACCGCGGCGCTCGGTGCGACCTTCGTCGGCATGCAGGCCTTCGAATGGACCAAGCTGATCACCGAGGGCGTGCGGCCCTGGGGCAACCCATGGGGCGCCGCGCAGTTCGGTTCTTGCTTCTTCATGATCACCGGTTTCCACGGCACGCATGTGACCATCGGCGTGATCTTCCTGATCATCGTGGCGCGCAAGGTCTGGCGTGGCGACTACGATGTCGGACGGCCCGGCTTCTTCACCAGCCGCAGGGGCCGCTACGAGAATGTCGAGATCATGGGTCTGTACTGGCACTTCGTCGACCTGGTCTGGGTCTTCATTTTCGCCTTCTTCTATCTTTGGTGAGAGGCAGGCTTTGGTGAGAGGAAGCTATGGCTGAAGCAACCGCAAACGGCCTCGGGCAACACGCACTGCACGGCGACCACGCGCATGACGCTGCGACGGTCGCCGTGGCCGAGGCGCATCAGGAACATCCGATCAAGCTCTATCTGGTGGTCTGGGTGTGGCTGTTCATCCTCAGCACCTGCTCCTACCTGGTCGACTATTTCGGCCTGCACGGCTATCTCAGATGGTCGTTGATCCTGATCTTCATGATGCTCAAGGCCGGGCTGATCGTCGCTGTCTTCATGCACATGGCCTGGGAAAGGCTGGCGCTGGCCTATGCGATCATCCTGCCGCCGATATTGGTGCTGGTGTTCACGATGATGATGGTCTTCGAGTCCGACTACACGCTTTTCACCCGCATCACGTTTTTCGGTGCCGGACCCTGACGCTCAGCCGGAGTTGCTGGACGGCCGCCTCGCCTTGAAACAATGGATGGCTGAGCCATCTTTGTCGGCATCGGAAACGGTGGGAGACCGCCGTCATTTCAATGCGTCACAACTCAAGACAAGAGGCGCCAAAATGACGATCGCGAACAAACTCAAGCATTTCATCGATGGCAAGGGAGTTTTCTACGACACCGTCGAGCATCACCGCACTTCCACCAGCCGGCAATCGGCCATAGCCGCCCATGTGCCAGGCAGCATCATGGCCAAATCGGTGGTCGTTCACCATGAGCTCGGCTATGCGCTGGCCGTGGTCCCGAGCACCCACAGGATCGAGCTCGGCACCTTGCAAAGCATCATGGATAAGCGGCTCGGGCTCGCTTCCGAAGACGAGGTGGTCTCGCTCTTCGGCGATTGCGACGTGGGCGCCGTCCCGCCGATCGGCGCCGCCTATGACGTGCCGGTGATCCTCGACGAAAGCCTCGGCGCCGCCGACGACATCTATTTCGAGGGCGGCGACCACAGGACGCTGGTGCATGTCAGCGGCAAGGACTTTCGCAACCTGACCACGGATGCGCGCCAGGCCCGCTTCAGCCATCCGGCCTACTGAGAAATCGAGAGAACTACCGAGAGATAGGGGCCGCGCCGAAACGGCGCGGCCCCAAAGCTCAACCTGCCGGCTTGGCCGAAGGCGGCGGTTCCACCACCTTGCGGTAGACATGCCAGGTGGCATGGCCGAGGATCGGCAGCACCACCGCCAGCCCGGCGAACACCGGTATCGAGCCGATGATCAGCGCGACGGCGACGATCAGCCCCCAGACCGCCATGACGACCGGGTTCGCCATCACAACGCGCACCGAGGTGTGGATGGCTTCGTAGGCGCCGACATCGCGGTCGAGCAGCAGCGGGAAGGCGACCACTGTCGTGCACAACACCACCACGGCAAAGACGAAGCCGATGGCGTGACCAAGCACGATCAGCGTCCAGCCGCGTCCGGTGGCGAATATCTCATTGATGAAGCCGGACAGCGATGCAGGCGGCGCCGGACCGAAAAGCTGCACGTAGAATGCCTGGGCGGTCAAAAGCCAGGCGATGAAGATTGCAAACAGCATGATCCCGACTGCGGCGATCGACGGCAAGGCGGGAGAGTTCTTGACCTCGAAGGCATGGCTCCAGGAGGCATCGATGCCAGCCTCCCGTCGGCGGCTGATCTCGTAGAGGCCGATTGCCGCGAACGGGCCGAGCAGCGCGAAGCCGGAGACCAGCGGGAACAGCAGCGGCAACGCATTGGCGCCCGACGTCCAGGCGGCGAGAACCACGCCCACCAGCGGATAGATCAGGCAGAGGAACACGATATGCGAGGGCTTGACCATGAAATCGTCGACGCCGCGTCTGAGAGCGTCGAAAAGATCGGAAACGCCGATTTTTCGAATTCTTGTATGCTCCAGCGTTTCGCTGGCACCTGCAATCACGTGAAAGCTCGCCATGAACCATTCCTCCAGATCAGGTCCGGCAAGGTCGCGGTTTCATGGTGCGATCGATCTGCGTGATTGGTCACGCCAACCGCGACCTGCACCGCAATCACCATACTCTCTTGCGCGGGACTTGTCGCCCTTTGTCGGCTAGGGTTCCCGCGGTCGTCAGCCATAAGCTGGTTCAAAAACACCTTTTTCGCTATTCTCTACCGGGTCGAAGGTGAAGGTCATGGACACGCGGACGCTTCTCATACTCGGCCTCGGGATACTCATTCTGTTGCTGCTGGGTTTTTTCGCGCTGCCGGCGTAACGTCGCCGGCAGTCATCCCCGCCCGCGACTGAGGCTGATGCCATCGGTTCAGAATGAACCGATCGCGCGCGCGACAATGGTATCGGCGAGCAGCGTGGCGAAGATCGCGAAGAGATAGGCGATCGAAAAGGCAAACAGCGCCTTCGCCGGCCTCATCTCCTTGTCGGGCGCGACCAGCACCTTCCAGGCATGCCAGATGAAGCCGACGCCCAACGTGGCTGCGACTGCCCCGTAGAAGCCGCTGGCGAAACCGAAGGGCCAGGGCAGCACGCCGATCGGCGCCAGGATGAGCGCATAGGCGAAGATCTGCCTGCGGGTCGACGCCTCGCCCGCCACGTTCGGCATCATCGGAATGCCGGCGGCGGCGTAGTCACCGACCTTGAACAAGGCCAGCGCCCAGAAGTGCGGTGGCGTCCACAGGAAGATGATCAGGAACAGGATGGAGCTTTCGATCCCGACGGCGCCGGTGGCCGCCGCCCAGCCGATGACCGGCGGAAGCGCCCCCGCCGCGCCGCCTATGACGATGTTCTGCGGCGTCGAGCGCTTCAGCCACATCGTGTAGATGACGACGTAGAAGAAGATGGTGAAGGCAAGCAGCAACGCGGCGAGCCAGCCGACCAGCACGCCGAGCGTCATCACCGAAAGCGCCGAAAGCACCAGGCCGAAACCGAGGGCCTCGCCAGGGCTGACGCTGCCGGTCGGCACCGGCCGCTTTGCGGTGCGCGACATCAGTGCGTCGATATCGGCGTCGTACCACATGTTGAGCGCGCCCGCCGCCCCTGCCCCGATGGCGATCGCCGCTATCGCGATCACCGCGATGACCGGGTTCATCGCGCCGGGCGCCGTCATCAGGCCGACGAAAGCGGTGAAGACGGCAAGCGCCATGACGCGCGGCTTGAGCAGTGCGAAGAAATCGGCGGCCGTCGCTTCCGAGAGGCGAATGCCGGTGTCCTCGAGGCGGCTTTCCCTAGTCGACATTGCAGGCGACCACCGATGGAGGCAGGAGAATGACTATTGCGAGAATTGCTTGAGGTAGGCGATGACGTTGGCCACGTCCTGGTCGTTCTTGAGACCGGCAAACGCCATCTTGGTCCCTTTGACCATGGCCTTGGGATCGTGAAGATAGGTCGTCAGCGTCGGCTCGTCCCATTTGACACCGGACTTGCCGGCATCGATCATCGCCTGGGAGTAGGTGAAATCAGGATGCGTGCCCGCCGTGCGGCCAATGACGCCATGCAATGACGGCCCGATCTTGTTCTTGTCCTCGTCCGCGATGTGGCAGACCTTGCATTTGACGAAAACCTTCTCACCCGCCGCGGCGTCCTGCGCCTGCGAGGAATGCGCGGTGAAGGCTGTTACGGACATGGCTGCAATAAATGCGATGGCGCGCATATGGCACTTCCTCCCTGGTCGTCATCCTTGCCTTGGACGATTTACGCAGCCGCTCACGTCGGCTTGCGCCCCTAGATGGCAAGTACGGAATATCCGCACTGCCGCAGTGGAATTGCGGCACCTACATACCACGGATTCCAGCCGGCGGATAGAAAAAGCCAGAGATTGCGAAGGTTTAGAGCGCGCGCTCAGAGCGGCTCGGCGCACCGACCAGACAGCCACAACGAAAAAGGCCGCCCGAGGGCGGCCTTTCGCGATTGAACAAAGTGCACCGGTTATTCGGCGTCCTTGGCCGCCTTCTTCTTCGGCGCGGCCTTCTTCTTGGGCTCCTCGGCGTCGTCGCCGGCCTTGGCTTCACTTGCCTTGGCTTCGGCCTTCTTCGACGCGGCCTTCTTCGCCGGCGTCGCCTTGGTCGCAGTCTCGCCCTCTTCGTCGTCGGCCATCAGCTCTTCCTTGCTGACCTTGACGTCGGTGACCGAAATCTGGCCGAGCAGATGGTCGACCACCTTCTCCTCGAACATCGGCGCGCGCAGCGTGTTCAGCGCGTCCGGATTGCTGCGGTAGAATTCGAAGGCTTCCTGCTGCTGGTTGGCCGGGAAGCGGCGAACCTGCTCGAACAGACCGCGCTGCAGCTCCTCGTCCGAAACGGTGACGCCCGCCTTCTCGCCGATCTCGGCGAGCACCAGACCGAGGCGCACGCGGCGTTCGGCCAGGCGCATATATTCGGCGCGCGCCTCTTCCTCCGTCGTCTCCTCGTCGGCGAAAGTGCGGCCGGCGGCTTCCAGATCGCGATTGACCTGGCTCCAGATGTTGTTGAACTCGGCCTCGACGAGCTTCGAGGGCGCCTCGAACGCGTAGGACGCGTCGAGCTGGTCGAGCAGCTGGCGCTTGACCTTCTGGCGCGTCATCGAGCCGAACTGGTTCTCGATCTGGCCGCGCACGATCTCGCGCAGGCGCTCCAGCGATTCCAGGCCAAGGTTCTTGGCGGTCTCGTCGTTGATCTCCAGTTCGCCGGGCTTGGCCACTTCCTTGACGGTGACGTCGAAGGTGGCTTCCTCGCCGGCCAGATGCGCTGCCTGGTAGTTTTCCGGGAAGGTGACGGTCACCTGCTTTTCGTCGCCGGCCTTGGCGCCGATCAGCTGGTCCTCGAAGCCCGGGATGAACTCCTTGGAGCCGAGCACCAGCGGCTGGTCGTTGCCGGCGCCGCCCGAGAAAGCCTCGCCGCCGATCTTGCCGACATAGTCGATCGTCACCCGGTCGCCCTCGGCGGCCTTGCCGGTCTTCGGCTCATAGCTGCGCGCCGATTCGGCGATGCGCTTGACCTGGTCGTCGATTTCCGTGTCCGGCACGTCGAACACCTGGCGCGTCACCTTGATGTCGGAAAAGTCCTTGATCTCGATCGCCGGGATGATCTCGTAGTTGAGACGGAACTCGAAATCGGCGCCGCCGGCCAGGATCTTCTCGGCCTCTTTCTCGTCCTCGGTCATGATCACTTCAGGCTGCATGGCGGCCTTCTCGCCGCGCCCGGAGATGATCGAACGGGTCGAATCGTTGAGGATCTCGTTGACCACTTCGGCCATGAACGACTTGCCGTAGACCTTGCGCAGGTGCTGCACCGGCACCTTGCCGGGACGGAAGCCGTTGATACGGACCTTGTTGCGGGCATCCGTCAGCCGCGCCATCAGCTTGGCTTCCATGTCACCGGCCGGCACGGTGATCTTGATCTCGCGCTTGAGACCGGAATTGAGCGTTTCGGTGACCTGCATCATAAAACCTTTGTTCTCACCCATGAGGCTGCCAGGCGGTTCATGCCGCTTACAGCCTGCCGGTATAATCTTGCCGGGAATGGCTTTTGGTACGGAAGCTGGCGGCTTGACCGCTAAAGCGGCTCAAATCCTTCCAAACTGCGTTCCAAGATGTGAATAAGTCTTTGTTTTTCCTACTTCTTATCACATTCTGCAGAAGCGGATCGTCGCGTCCCGTCACATTCGACACGCCTTTTGTCACACGCCGGCCTAATTTTCAACCATCTTCGCATTGTGGCGAATGACAGCCATTTGGGCTGCGACATTGACAGAATGATGGCTACATGGGATTGCCGGGCGGCGCGGGTATGGCGGAACTGGTAGACGCACCAGATTTAGGTTCTGGCGAGCAATCGTGGGGGTTCGAGTCCCTCTACCCGCACCATCCGCTTCGGCTGACAGACCGAGGCGCCGCGGCTATGCCTCGAAGACCTTGCCGGTAAACCATTCGCTCAATCTCGCCAGTTCCGGCCCCAGCACGCGGTCATCCCTGACGGGCGGCACGATGGCCCTGATGTCGGCAACGAAGGGCCGCAGCGCCGGCGGCGCCTCGCGCCCGGTGACGTAAAGCGCCTGCGAGGCGATCATCGCCAGCATCGCCATCGCCGCGTCCAGGCAGCGGCCGGCGGTCGCCTCCTTCGTCCAGGCGAGGAACGCCGTCGTCGCGACATCGTCCTGGCCGGCGCCGGCAGATTCCGTGCCCGGGATGAAGGTGCGTTGCGCCGCAAGCTTCGCCTGTTCCAGATAGCCGGTGATCGCCATCGGCACGTAGCCGACATTGCCGTGGCCGTCGCTGTCGGCCCAATGCCGGTCGGCCATCAGCAGGTCGGGAAGCAGCGAGACCTTGCCGTTCAGCAGCTTCGAGGCATGGCGGTCGCAGAGCAGACAGATGTCTGCCCAGATCGCCGCCAGATCGTCGAGCGCCGGCGTCGCCATCGCATTGTGATAGCCTCCGGTGCTGATGCAGCGCCCGAGCGGATGCGCCTCGTCCGGCGGGATATAGACCGGATTGTCCGAGATCGACGCCAGCGACACGGTCGCCGCCCGTTCCGCGCCGGACAGCGCGCGATGCGCCTGTCCCAGCACGCGCGGCACGATGCGGTAGCTGACGGGCGCCTGATAATTGCGCCGCCCGTCGCCGGCGCCGACGAGATGCTCCCTCAGCCCTTGCAGCGCCGCCGCTTCCTGCTCGTCGCCCCAAAGCCCGTCGAGCGCGGCATCGTAATGCTCGAGCGGAGCGCGAAACGCCTCGATCGACAGCGCGAACACCTTGTGCGCCATTTCAATGCGGCGACGCGCGGCGAGAGCGGCGTCGGCGGCCAGCGCCGCCGCGCAGGGCGAGCCGTTGATCAGCGATCCCCGCTCCTTGACCTCCAGGTCGAAGCGCGTCGAAAGCGCGGCGAACAGCGGATAGAGGGCCAGGATCTCGCCGGCGCCGCCCTGGCCCTGCGACGGCACGATCGGCATTGGCCCGCCGTCTAGCATGGCGGCGACGGCTTCAGCGATGCGCGGCGAGGTGGCGGCGTTGCCCTCGCGGCCGCGAACGCCTTGATGCGCGCGTGACGGTCCCGCTCGTCACGCTCGAGCTTACGGCTCGCCAGTTCGCCCATCGCGGTGGTGACGCCGTAGATGATCGGTGGCGGCTCGGATTCGATAAGTCGCAGGAACGAGGCGCGGCACGCGGCAATCCGCTGCATGGCCTTGTCGCTGATCCGCACCGGCTCCTTGCGCCAGGCGACACGAAAAACAGTGTCGAGGTTGATGTCGCCCCGCGCCGTCAGCTCAATCGTCATGCTTCACACAGTTCGGAGGGGATCATCAGGGTCACGCCGGGTGGCAATGCGGAGCTAGTAGAGCGGCTCCTCGAACAGCGTCTTGTCGCCGTCCATCAGCGCCTTGATCTGCGGGGTGCCGTCGCCGGCGATGGCGACACGGACGGCGAACGGCCGCACCCGCATGTCGTTCTGGATCGCCATGCCCTCGCCTTCCGGCAGATAGAAGCGCTCGATGCCGTAGTCCGGAGTGATCGATGCGCCCTCTTCGCGCAGGCCCCAACCGTCGTTGATATGTCCGACGATATCGGCTTCGTCCGCGGCGGCCGGCGCTGGCGCCGCGCCAAACCAGGCCGTTGTCGGTTGCCAATAGCCGTCTGCGCCCTTTTTCAGCCGGACCACGATCGAGGTGTCGTCGCTCACGAGTTTGTCAGCCGGGATGTTGGCTATCAGCTTTACCGGGATGCGCGATATCTCGTAGCCCAGGAAAATATAGTCGCCGCGCAAGAGGTCGCGCGGATCGATTGGCTCGACCTTCAAAAGCACCTGCTTGCCGTCGCGCAGGATCGCCGCCCGCCCGGCGATGATCCAGCCGAGGAAGCCGATCTGGACGAGCGCCAGCAGCAGCGCCGAGATGATCAGTCTTTTGCCGGTCATCATGCAAGGGCTCCTTCGCTGCGCGGCGTGTTCATGCGCTTTTCGACGCGGATGATGACCAGCGCCATTGTGCCGAGCAGCAGCGCGGCGGCCAGGAAGAAGCCGGCGGTGCCGAGCATCGACTGCAGCATCACCACGTAGATGATGGCGAGCTCGAAGGCGAAGCCGGCATAGGCGACCCAGCGCAGACCTCTGCTCTCGCGGCCGCCCAGCATGATCGCAGCGACGATTGCGGCGAGCGCCACCGCCGAGGCAATGGCGAAGGCGCCATTGTAGCTCGCCTCGTCGGCCAGTTCGAACTGGACCATCGCCATGCCGGTGAGGAAACCGATCAGCGCGTGCAGGGGCAGACGGCCGCCGAGTTGCACGATCCTGTCGACCGGCTCGGCGGCGAAGACCGCGGCTGCAAAAAGCAGCGCCGAAACGAGCGCCAGCGGAACCGACACCTGCAGCGTGTTGTGATCCATCGACAGCAGCACGAGATAGAACAGGACCGACAGGATGATCAGGTGCCGCGCCGCCTGGCTGCGGGTCCAGAACGAAATCGCGAACAGCACCAGCACAATGGCCGCGAAGAGATGGGGAAATTCCGAGCGCCGGAAAAAGCCGCCCCATTTGAGGAGCAGCCAGGCGTCGGCGATGCCGACGGAAACGACAGTGAGCGGGTTCGAGCGTAGCGCGACCGCTGCCAGCGCCGTGCCGGCGCCCCACGTGAGCAGCGCCGAGGCCTCGTCGCCGGTCAGATGATACATCTGGCCGATCAGCGCGATCGATCCGCCGAAGGCCGCCGCCGCCACGATCCACAGCGCCTCGCCTATGGCCGCGTGGTCGCGTGTCTTCAGCACCGCGCCGCCGACATAACCAGCCAGGA
>NZ_RZOS01000279.1:0-7617 GCF_004022605.1 Mesorhizobium sp. M4B.F.Ca.ET.089.01.1.1 | reverse complement strand
ACCGACAAGAAGGTGCTGATGGCGCCGGCGATGAACCCGAAAATGTGGTCGCATCCGGCGACCCGCCGCAACCGGGCGACCCTGCAAAAAGACGGCGTTGTCTTCGTCGGCCCGGCCAAAGGCGAGATGGCCGAGAGCAACGAGGCGGGCGAGGGCCGCATGGCCGAACCGCTGGAGATCGCAGCCGCGATCGAGGCGCTGCTCGACGAGAGGCCGAAGCCGCTGGCGGGCCGCAGGATCATCGTCACCTCGGGGCCGACGCATGAGCCGATCGACCCGGTGCGCTACATCGCCAACCGCTCGTCCGGCAAGCAGGGTCACGCCATTGCGGCGGCGTTGGCGAAGCTCGGCGCCGATGTGCGGCTGGTCTCCGGTCCGGTCACCATCGCCGATCCGGCCGGCGTCATCACTACCCATGTCGAGACCGCCGCCGAGATGAAGGGCGCGGTCGAAAGCCTTTTGCCGGCGGATGCGGCGGTGTTCGTCGCCGCCGTCGCCGACTGGCGCACGGCGAACGCCGCCGGCGAGAAGATCAAGAAGGTGGCCGGCGAGGGACCGCCTTCGCTGCAGATGATCGAGAATCCGGACATCCTCGCCGGCGTCGGTCATAACAGGCAGCGGCCGGGGCTGGTCGTCGGCTTTGCCGCCGAGACGCAGGACCTGATCAGCAACGCCGAGGCCAAGCTGAAGAAGAAGGGCGCCGATTTCATCGTCGCCAACGACGTCTCGCATGAAAGCGGCATCGGCCCGTCCGGCGTGATGGGCGGCGACCGCAACAAGGTGCGGATCGTCTCGAAGGCAGGCGTCGAGGAATGGCCTGAGATGGGTAAGGAAGAGGTGGCGACACGCCTCGCCGCACTCATTGCCGAGCGGCTGAAGACCATCGTTGTCTGAACGCCCCGCCGCCGAAGACGGCCGGCCCAGGTAATTTCACTCGGCGGCGATGCCTGTAAGGTTCGCGTTGGCGGCTAGTCCGGCTTCGATGGACTCCGAAATCATCCTCAGGCCGAGATCCAGGTCCTCCTCGGAGATGGTCAAAGGAGGGGCTATGCGGAAGACGCCGCCCATCCCGGGAAGCTTGACGATGTTCATGCTCAGGCCGCGCCGGAACGCTTCCGCCGCGATCGTTGCGCCCAACTGGTGATCGGGAACCTTGCCGTCCTTGACGATCTCGACCCCGAGCAGCAGGCCGCGACCGCGCACGTCGCCGACACATTCGTAGCGCTGCTTGAGCCGCGACAGCCCTTCGAACAGTTTCTCTCCCAGGCGCTGTGCCCGGTCGACGAGCTTTTCCTCTTCCACCACATCGAGCACCGCAACGCCGACAGCCGCCGGCAGGGGGTCGGAGACATGCGTGGTATAGAACAGGAAGCCCTTGTCGTGCGCCGCTTCCTCGATTTCAGCCGTCGTCATCACCGCTGATAGGGGAAGCCCGGCGCCGATGGTCTTGGAGAGCGTAAGGATGTCCGGGGTGACGTCATCCCTTTGGAAAGCGAACATGTCTCCCGTGCGGCCGATGCCGGTCTGCGCTTCATCGAGGATCAGCAGCATTCCGCGCTCGCGGCATTTCTGCTGGAGTGCCGCCAGATAGCCTTGCGGCAATTCCAGAATGCCGCCGCTCGACAGGATCGGTTCGGCGACAAAGGCCGCGAGGCTCCCCGTCGACTGGCTGTCGATCAGATCGAAGGCATCGTTCAGCTCGGTCAGCCAATCCAATGAACCGTCGGCATTCCTGAAGCGCGGCCGGAAGCTGTTGGGCGCGGGAATCGCAAGAGATCCAACCGCCGCGGGCCCATAGCCCTTGCGGCCGGCGCTGTAGGTCGCCGACGCGGCAGCACCGGTCATCCCGTGCCAACTCTTCGAGAAGGCGACGATCTCGTGCCTGCCGGTCACCAGCTTGGCCATCCGGATGGCTGCTTCGTTGGACTCGGCGCCGGTCGAGAGCAGCAGCACCCTGTCGAGGCCGGGCGCCAGCGCGGCGAGACGTTCGGCAAGCTCGACTACCGGGCGGGACAGCATGCCGCTGAAAAGATGCGCGGCCCTTTCCACCTGGCGGCTGACCGTCGAGACGATCCTGGGGTGAGCATGCCCGAGCAGGGCGCTCATCTGCCCGGAGGTGAAGTCGAGGATGGGCCTGTCGTCGGCATCGTAGACGAAGGAGCCAGCGGCGCGCTCGATGATGGCGGGCTCGAAGCTGCCGCCATAGCGGATCAGGTGCTTGCGCGCCGAATCCCAAAACCCAGGCTCCAAGTTTTTCGACATCTCTCAACTCCAGCAAGCGTTGCGCCAACAATCTAGCGGCTGGCGCGGATGCAGTAAAATTGATAGTTGTCGGATTCTGATATCAATGGATTTGATATGCTCGATCTCAAGCTGCTGGCGACATTCGTGCGCGCGGCGCATTCGGGAACCCTCAGTGCGGTGGCGGTACAGGTCGGACGCACGCAGTCGGCCGTGACAATGCAGGTGCAGCGGCTTGAGGAAGCCCTCGGCCAGAGCCTGTTTCATCGCAGCGGCAGCGGGGTGCGGCTCACCGGCAGCGGCGAGCGCTTCCTGGCCTATGCCGAGCGCATCCTCAAAATCCATGACGAGGCGATCTCGGCGCTGTCCGACAAAGGCCTACACGGTTCGATCATTTTCGGCAGTCCCGAGGACTATCTGAGCGCGTTCTTTCCCGCGCTGCTGAAGGGCTTCGGAACCATATATCCCGATGTCGAAATCAAGGTGGTTTCGGCGCCCACCGTCGAATTGCGGACGCTTCTCAACGCGCGCCAGATCGACCTGGCGCTTGTCTCCAGTCCGAACGCAAGCGACGCGCATGTGCGCACCGAAGCGCTCGTATGGGTGGGCAGCAAGCCGGCGCTGGACCTCTACCATTTTGGCGACATCGTGCCGCTTGCGTTGTCGGCGTCGAATGCCGTCGACCACAAGGCGGCTTGCGAGGCCATGGCGCGCGCCGGACTGCGCTACAAAATATCCTATGCCAGCAACAGCCTTGCCGGGCTGATCGCCGTGGCGCGGTCGGGCCTGGCAATCAGCGTGATGACCGAGGATGCGGTGCCGTCGGACCTCCATATTCTGGGCGCGCCGCTTCCTCGCTTGCCCCAGCTTGGCATTCTGGTCGCCTTTGCCGACACCGAGCGATCACCCGCGGTCGAGGCCTTCGCCGATCACATCCGAGCCGTCCTGCCGTCTCTGTGAGGACTTCCGCTCTCCGATTGTCTCCCGAGGTCAGCCCGTCGCTTCCTGTGGATGCGCCGCTGGCATAGCGATCCTGATGGCCGCCAGGCAGCCGAGAATGCCGAGTGGCACGAAAGCGAGGAACAGCCAGCCGGCGACGTTCGCCGCCGCGTCGCGGTTCAGGCCTTCGGAAAAGCCGCTGGCATTGGCGATGATCCCGGCCAGCGCCGCCCCCACCGCATAGCCGATGCGCTGCATGGTCGGCACCGCTGCCGATGCGATCGTCTGCTCGCCGTCACGGGCCGAGGCGACGATGACGCGGGTGAGGAACGGCCAGGACACACCGAAGCCGCCGCCCTGCAGAAGAGCGCAGAGCAGGATCAACGGAATCGAGCCGCTCGGGATTGCATAGGCAAGCCCGGCGAGGCCGGCCGCGATCATCAGGGCACCGAGGACTATGATCAGCCGTTCGCGCTCCAGCGGTGCGTTGGCGACGAGGATCGCGAGAATCGACCAGGCAATCGATTCGGCGGCGATGATGTAGCCGGTGGTCAGGATCGAGATGCCGTGCAGCGTGGTCAAGAGCAGCGGCCCATAGATGGCGAAGGAGACGGTTGCCACCGAGAAGGCGGCCACCATGGTCATGCCGCTGCCGACCGGCGAGCGCCAGGAAAACAGCCGCGACGGAAACAGCCGCGAGCCCGGCTTCAGCGCATCGACACGGAAGAATAGCACGAGGCCGATCAACCCCAGCCCAAGCAGCAGCGAGGAGCGCAGCAGGGCGACATCGACGCCGGCGCTGGCGATCAGCACGACGCTGACGGCAAGGCAGCCGAGCGCTGCATAAGGAAAGGGCGGCGCCGTGCCCTTGTCCACCTGCGGCCTGGTCGCCTGCGGCGTGTCGAGCACGATGAAGCTTGCCAGCGCCATGGCGGTGCCGCCGACGGTGAAGATGCCGAAGGCCCAGCGCCAGGACAGAAGCTCGGCCATGATGGCGCCAAGCATCGGGCCGCTGAAGGCGGCAACACCCCAGATCGCCGACATGATGCCGAAAAGCTGCGGCCAGATGTTGCGCGGGAACAGCCGCTCGACCGAGACGAAGGCCAGCGACACCAGCGCACCGCCGCCCAGCCCCTCGACCAGCCGTCCGGCAAGGAAGAGCGGCATTGAGGGTGCGGTGGCGCAGATCAGCGCGCCGGCCGCATAGAGCAAGGCGGCAACCATCATGTTGGTGCGCAGCGCCACATAACTCACCAGCCTTCCGGCGGCAGCGCCGGCGACGATGGCGCCAAGCTCGTAGATCGCCAGCGACCAGCCGACCAATTGCACGCCGGCCAGCTCGCCGACCATCGCCGGCATCACCGTCGCCACCATCGTCTCGTTGGTGGCGTGCAACAGAATGCCGAGACTGATGAAGCAAAAGCGCGCCAGGTCGCCGCTCGCCCACAATGCCCGCCAGTCCACCTTGCCGCCCGCCTTGTTGCCGCTTGCCACCGTCACGTCGATCTCCTGCTTGCCATTCGCAGCCTCATCCGCAACGCGAAAGGGCGCCAGATCCAAGTTCGGCTGAGCTTGTAGAACCTCAAGCGCGGTTGAGCTCAACAGGCCTTTTCAGGAATGTATGGCGAACGCCGCGACGCTTGAAGATCGGCTTTTGATGAGCTGTCAGTTGGCGGTGCTGCGCAGCTGGAACTGGCTGACGCCGATGGCGATGTTGATGCCGGTCTGCGTCTGCAGGCTGAGAGGCTGCAGCGTGAAGGCCTGTTCGGAGCCGCCGACGAGCAGATTGGCGCCGGCGCCGACCGCCGCCGTCAGCTCGGCGCTGGCGCCGACATAGTCGCCGGCGAGGGCGCCCGGCGCATAGATGTTCTTCAGCGGCGTCAGCACCAGCCACTGCATGACACTCTGTTTGGTGGTGCCGATGTCCAGCCCGTATTTGTTGACGGCGCCGAAATAGGCCTCCGGCGCGAATGTCTTGTCGGCGGGCGTGAAGGTGCAGCTCAGGTCCTTGCTCGAGCCGAAGACAAAGCCGGTGCCGCCGCCGATGGCGCAATCGAGCACGCCAAGCTCGACGCCGCCGCTCTGCGCATCGGCCTGTCCCGCGCAGGCGGCGGCGATCAGAGCAGCGGCAATGATGGTTCTTGGCATGGCGGTCCCCCCAAAAGCATGCGGCGCGAAACAGTAACCTGTTCCGCGCCGCGCGTAAGGGAGCAAATGCGCCTTATTTGAAGGAGTGGATCAGCTCCAGCGAGGTGACCGCAACCGCCAGGTTGACGCCAGTCTGCGCCTGAACGCTGAGCGGCTCGAGCATGAAGGCGCCACCCAGCCCGCCGACCAGGAGATTGGCGCCGCCGCCGGTCACGACACTCGCCTCGGCGTTGACGCCGTAATAGCTGCCGGCAAGGTCGCCCTCGTCATGGCTTCGGGTGGCGGCCAGAACCGCCCATGCCAGCTGGCCCTGATGCGTCTGGCCGACATCGATGCCGAGCTTGGAGATCATTCCCGTGTACTGCTCGGCCGGCCCATGATGATACGGGCGGAAGGTGCAGGACACGCCCTTGTTCGAGGTGATCACATAGCCGACGCCGCCGTCGATGGTGCAATCAAGCGTGCCAAGCCGGAGCGTGCCGGCGTTGACGGGGAACGCGAGGACCGTGGTGGCGAGCGCGGCGGCATAGGCAAGTGTCTTGATCATTGGAAAGGTCCTTTCGCAAATTTGGCCCCGGTTAACGGTCGAGGTGCGTGGAGCGTTCCGCCGAAAACTTGGCGCGAACATGGCAAGGGTTAACGCTTTGCCCTCGCTGTCAGCATGGGTGACGGCGGTTCGTCGTCGGATACGGCCGGCGGATTTTCCAAGCATCTCCGACTGAGGATCGGTTCTTTTGGGCGGAAGGCCTCGGTCGCGACCAGGCCTTCCAGCCATGCGGGATCGACCCTAACGACAGGGCGTCGCGCGGTGCGCCGGCTGTATCAGCTGGCGCTGGCGGTGTTGGTGCGCGACAGGCCGTCCTTGGCCGGCTGGTAGTTCGGATCGAGATGAACCGCCTCGCGGTAGGACTTCGCCGCCCGCGCCTTGTCGCCGCGCCGCTCGTAGATCAGCGCCTGGTTGGCCCAGGCCTCGGCGTTCTTGCCGTCGAGCTTGATGGCCATATTGAAGTCGGAAAAGGCGTTGTCCTCGTCGCCCGTCGCCAGATAGGAGAGGCCGCGGCCGTTGTAGGGCTCGGCGGCGTCCGGCGCCAGCGAGATGGCGGTCGAGAAATCCTCGATGGCGAATTTGTGCTGACCCTGGCTCTGATAGATCAGGCCGCGATTGTGGTAGGCGCGGGCATCGGTCGTATCGAGCTGGATCGCCTTCTGGAAATCGTTGAAGGCGTCCTGGGTGCGGCCCGCCTTGCGGTAGAGATTGCCGCGGCCGATAAAGGCGGCGTCGTAATTGGCGTTGATCTGGATCGAACGGTTGTAGTCGGCGAGCGCGGCCTCCTGGTTGCCGAGGAAGCGCTGGATGAGCGCGCGGTTCGAATAGGCCTGGTAGAAATTCGGGTTGAGCTGGATCGCGGTGTCGAAGTCCTTCAGCGCCGCCTGGTACTGGCCGCCGCGGCCATAGGCCGAACCGCGCACATTGTAGCCTTCCGGATCCTGCGGATTGCGCTGGATCACCGCCGACAGCGAGGAGATGTTCTCGGTCGAGCCCTGCGCCTTGTCGATGTTGTTGAATTCGCCGGTCGGGGCCGTCTGGCACGCGGCAAGCGCCAGGCCCGAGAGCAGGGCCGCCGTCAGGGCGAAGCCGCGCATTGCGGTTCTGCGCTCCACGGAAATTGAATTCATCTCTTCTTTGTCCTCACTGCCCGCCGCGCCGTCAGGTCCGTTCCCTCTCCGAACCGGGTCAAACTTCATCACAAAGTGTCAGAGCATCCGTTGTGCGTCCAAGCAGGCGCACGTCGCTCTAAACAAAAGGGTGGCGGCGATTCCGCATCGCGCCACCCTTGGGTATCCTTCGAAAAGGACGAAAAATTGGCGGTATCAGCGCGGCGAACGCGCAGCACCCGCAGCGCCAGCCGGAGCCGGACGCGGCGTCATCGGCAGCAGGCCTTCGCGCTGGGCGCGCTTGCGGGCCAGCTTGCGGGCGCGGCGCACGGCTTCGGCCTTTTCGCGGGCGCGCTTCTCGGAAGGCTTCTCGTAGTGACCGCGCATCTTCATTTCGCGGAAAATGCCTTCGCGCTGCATCTTTTTCTTCAGCGCGCGGAGCGCCTGGTCAACATTGTTGTCGCGGACGAGTACCTGCACGTGCAATCCTGTCTTTCGGGTTTGAAATCAACAGGCAAGCGGCCATAGCCACTATGCCTCCGCGGCAGGTTGCACCGCGAATTGTGGCGGCTGATAGCAGAATCAGGCCGTCCTGTCCACTGCCGAATGCAATCGAGCGGCGAAATCGCAACC
>NZ_RZOS01000278.1:0-7631 GCF_004022605.1 Mesorhizobium sp. M4B.F.Ca.ET.089.01.1.1 | reverse complement strand
GTCCAGGAACACCGCCGACAGGTCGGCGATGCCGGCGCTCGCGATCGCCGTCGACACAGTCTCGGCCGCGGCGTCGCCGCCACGCATCGACAGCAGCGAGGCCGAGACGCCGCGCCTGACCACGCTGCGCAACGCGTTGAAGACGCCGCCGCCGACATCCTCGCGCATGGTGCCGGGGTTCGAGGCAGCCGGCACGTAAGGGCCTGACACCTGGCCCCGCCGGTCGATATGGGCGCCGCCCACGGCAAGGATGTTGGGGGACTTCACCATCGTGGCGTCGATACCTTTGTTGATTGTCCGGCCGCGCACACTAGGTTTCTCCGCGCCGCCCCGCAATCAACGCCGCGATTCGGGCCGGCCGGACAATGGAATCCCGCATGGCCGATTGGAAGACGCCGCCGCTGTGTGTTGTAGGACATAAATAGAACAGATCAAGATATTGATTGTTTTTCAGCAGCTTGATGCCTCTTGCCAAACGAGAACAAAAAAGGTACAAAATGGCAGGGATCACGGATTGTCCGGCCTTCATTGACGACCAAGGGGTGATGTATCATGGCTCAGAATACTTTGCGGCTTGTAGAGGATAAGGCAGTGGACAAATCAAAGGCTCTGGACGCGGCGCTGTCGCAAATCGAGCGCGCCTTCGGCAAGGGCTCGATCATGCGCCTCGGCGCCAATGAGCAGGTGGTCGAGATCGAAACCGTGCCGACCGGGTCGCTCGGCCTCGACATCGCGCTCGGCGTCGGCGGCCTGCCGCGCGGCCGCATCATCGAGATCTACGGGCCGGAAAGCTCGGGCAAGACGACGCTGGCGCTGCACACCGTGGCGGAAGCCCAGAAGAAGGGCGGCATCTGCGCCTTCGTCGATGCCGAGCACGCGCTCGATCCGGTCTATGCCCGCAAGCTCGGTGTCGACCTCGAAAACCTGCTGATCTCGCAGCCCGACACCGGCGAGCAGGCGCTGGAAATCTGCGACACGCTGGTGCGCTCCGGCGCCATCGATGTTCTGGTGGTCGATTCGGTCGCCGCGCTGACGCCGCGCGCCGAAATCGAAGGTGAGATGGGCGATGCGCTGCCCGGCCTACAGGCCCGCCTGATGAGCCAGGCGCTGCGCAAGCTGACCGCCTCGATCTCGCGCTCCAACACCATGGTCATCTTCATCAACCAGATCCGCATGAAGATCGGCGTCATGTTCGGCTCGCCCGAGACGACGACCGGCGGCAACGCGCTGAAGTTCTACGCCTCGGTCCGCCTCGACATCCGCCGCATCGGCTCGGTCAAGGACCGCGACGAGGTCGTCGGCAACCAGACCCGCGTCAAGGTCGTCAAGAACAAGCTGGCGCCGCCCTTCAAGGTGGTCGAGTTCGACATCATGTACGGCGAGGGCGTGTCGAAGACCGGCGAGCTGGTCGACCTCGGCGTCAAGGCCGGCGTGGTCGAGAAATCCGGCGCCTGGTTCTCCTACAATTCGCAGCGTCTCGGCCAAGGCCGCGAGAACGCAAAACTGTTCCTGCGCGACAATCCCGACACAGCGCGCGAGATCGAAATGGCGCTCAGGCAGAATGCCGGGCTGATCGCCGAGAAATTCCTCGAGAATGGCGGCTCCGAGGGCGGCGGTGACGACGGTTTCGAGGACGAAGCCGGCGCCATGTAGGTGACACAATCTCGGTTTATTAATATCTGCTTATGTAATTGAGTTCTTTAGTACTGCGTCCCGAACCGCCGGCCTTGTGCCGGCGGTTTGCGTTTCGGGCGATGCCCGGCCAGAGCCGACAACAACCGGACTTTCCTCCAGTTCCGTGTTTCTGGACAGGCTGCGGCGTGATCGCTAAAAGGCCATGTCCATTTTGCCGTCGGCACCCCCGGCGGTTCTCTCGAAAAGGCAAGCATCCATGAGTGGCGTGAACGAGATCCGGTCGACATTCCTCGACTATTTCCGCAAGGAGGGTCACGAGGTCGTCGCGTCGAGCCCGCTGGTGCCGCGCAACGATCCGACGCTGATGTTCACCAACGCCGGCATGGTGCAGTTCAAGAACGTCTTCACCGGCCTGGAGAAGCGGTCCTATTCGCGCGCCACCACCGCCCAGAAGAGCGTGCGCGCCGGCGGCAAGCACAACGACCTCGACAATGTCGGCTACACCGCGCGTCACCTGACCTTCTTCGAGATGCTCGGCAATTTCTCCTTCGGCGACTATTTCAAGGAGCGCGCCATAGAGCTTGCCTGGAACCTGATCACCAGGGAGTTCGGGCTGAAGAAGGACAAGCTGCTGGTCACCGTCTATCACACCGACGACGAGGCGGCCGGCTATTGGAAGAAGATCGCCGGCTTCACCGACGACCGCATCATCCGCATCCCGACCTCCGACAATTTCTGGGCGATGGGCGACACCGGACCCTGCGGGCCGTGCTCGGAAATCTTCATCGACCGCGGCGAACACATCTGGGGCGGCCCTCCCGGCAGCCCGGAAGAGGACGGCGACCGGTTCCTGGAATTCTGGAACCTGGTGTTCATGCAGTATGAACAGGTGACCAAGGAAGAGCGCATCGACCTGCCGCGCCCGTCGATCGACACCGGCATGGGCCTCGAGCGCATGGCGTCCATCCTGCAAGGGGTGGAGAGCGTCTTCGAGACCGACCTGTTCCGCCATCTGATCGATGCCGCGTCATCGGCGCTCGGGCGCGGTCCGGATGCGGACACCGTCGCATCGTTCCGCGTCATCGCCGACCATCTGCGGTCGTCCTGCTTCCTGGTGGCCGACGGCGTGCTGCCGTCGAATGAGGGCCGCGGCTATGTGCTGCGCCGTATCATGCGCCGCGCCATGCGCCATGCGCAGCTGCTCGGCGCCAGCGAGCCGCTGATGTGGAAATTGGTGCCGGCGCTGGTGCGCGAGATGGCCCAGGCCTATCCGGAGCTGGGGCGCGGCGAGGCGCTGATCACCGAAACGCTGAAACTGGAAGAGACCCGCTTCCGCAAGACGCTGGCACGCGGCCTCGGGCTGCTCTCGGAGGCAACCGAGAAGCTCGGCGCCGGCGACATGCTGGATGGCGAGACGGCCTTCAAGCTCTACGACACATACGGCTTCCCGCTCGACCTGACGCAGGATGCGCTGCGCCAGCGCAGCATCTCGGTCGATCTGGCCGGGTTCACCGATGCGATGGAGCGGCAGCGGGCCGAGGCGCGCAAGAGCTGGGCTGGTTCCGGCGACGCGGCCACCGAGACGGTGTGGTTCTCGGTGCGCGAGAACACCGGCGCCACCGATTTCCTCGGCTACGAGACCGAACAGGCGGAGGGCCTGGTCCTGGCGCTGGTCAAGGACGGCAAGACCGTCGACAACGCCGCGCAGGGCGACACGGTTGCCGTGGTCGTCAACCAGACGCCTTTCTACGGCGAGTCCGGCGGCCAGATGGGCGACACCGGCGTGATCTCGGGCGAGGGCTTCTCGATCGAGATCACCGACACGCAAAAGAAGGCCGACGGGCTGTTCGTGCATCTCGGCCGGGTGGCGAGCGGCACGGTCAAGACCGGCGCCGCGGTCGAGCTCAAGGTCGACCATGCGCGCCGCTCCAGGCTGCGCGCCAACCATTCGGCGACGCACCTCATCCACGAGGCGCTGCGCGAGGTGCTCGGCACCCATGTCGCGCAGAAGGGCTCGCTGGTCGCGCCCGAGCGCCTGCGCTTCGACATCTCGCACAACAAGCCGATCTCGGCCGATGAGCTCGAGGAGGTCGAGCGCATGGCGAACGAGATCGTCGTGCAGAACAGCCCGGTGTCGACACGCCTGATGTCCGTCGATGATGCCATTGCCGAGGGCGCCATGGCGCTGTTCGGCGAGAAATACGGCGACGAGGTGCGCGTCGTGTCGATGGGCACCGGCCTGCATGGCGCCAAGGCGAACCGCCCCTATTCGGTCGAGCTCTGCGGCGGCACCCATGTCCGGGCAACCGGCGATATCGGCCTGGTGCGCATCGTGTCGGACAGCGCGGTCGCCGCCGGCGTGCGCCGCATCGAGGCGCTGACCGGCGAGGCGGCGCGCAAGCATCTCGACGAGCAGGACAAGCGGCTGAAGGCGATCGCTTCGACGCTGAAGATCTCGCCGGCCGATGTGGCGGCGCGGGTCGAGACGCTGCTCGAAGAGCGCAAGAAGCTCGAAAAGGAGCTTAGCGAAGCGCGCAAGAAGCTGGCGCTGGGCGACCGGTCGCCGGCCGGCGTGCCGGCCGAGAACGAGACCATCGCCGGCGTCGGCTTCCTCGGCAAGGCAGTTTCCGGCGTGTCGCCGAAGGATCTGAAGCCGCTTGCCGATGCCGGCAAGAAGACGCTCGGCTCAGGCGTCGTCGTCTTCGTCGGCGCCGGCGAGGACAACAAGGCAAGTGTCGTCGTCGGCGTCACCGACGACCTGACGACCCGCTTCAGCGCCGTCGACCTGGTCCGCGTGGCGTCCGCCGCGCTTGGCGGGCAGGGTGGTGGCGGCCGGCCGGACATGGCCCAGGCCGGCGGTCCCGACGCCTCGAAGGCCGAGGACGCGATCGCGGCGGTGAAGGCGGCGCTGGAAGCGGCGTGACCTCGCTTGCGGTCCCAGTGCAGCCAAGCTAGCCATCCCGGGAGCGCCAAGTGACGACACTGACCATGTACCAGGTCGACGCCTTCGCCGACCGGGCCTTCCACGGCAATCCGGCCGCCGTCCTCATCCTCGAGGACTGGCTGCCGGAACATGTCATGCAGGCCATCGCCAACGAAAACAACCTTGCCGAGACCGCGTTCGCGCGGCCGAACGGCAAGGGCTGGGATTTGCGCTGGTTCACCCCGGTCCATGAAGCCGACTTCTGCGGCCACGCCACGCTGGCCACCGCCCATGTGCTGGCCCAGGAACACGATGTCGCCGGCGACATGGCCTTCGCCACGCGGGTGGGCGAGCTTGGGGTCTCCAGGCGCGACGGCGCCTACCAGCTCGATCTGCCGTGCTTTCCGCCGCAGCCCGTGGACGCCGAGCTGGCGTCCGCGCTTCAGGACATTGTTTCGGCGCGCCCGGTTGCGAGCTTCCGCAACTTCGAGAACCTGTTCGTCGAGCTGGCCGACGAGACCGCCGTGCGCTCCTTTGTACCGGACCTGTCCGGGATTGCGACCTTCCACCCGCTCGGCGTGGTCGTCACCGCGCGCAGCGAGACCCATGATTTCGTGTCCCGCTACTTCGCACCTGGCGCGGGCATTCCCGAAGATCCGGTGACCGGCTCCATCCACGCGACGCTGATACCCTATTGGTCCGAAAAGCTCGGCAAGACGGAGCTGTCGGCCTTCCAGTGCTCGCAGCGCGGCGGCCACCTGCTGTGCGAACTGGCCGGAGACCGCGTGCGGATCACGGGCCGCGCGAAGACCTTCATGAAAGCCGAAATCTATCTGCCTGACTGAACGGCACTCGGCTCATGGTGCAGAAGCTTGAGAGCCGCCGGGCCCTCGCGAGAGACCGGCATGATCAAAGGAAGCCTTGGTCGCCCGTGTATTTCTGGCGCAGGCGCCTGTAAAGCCACCTGAAATAGGGGAGGTTTCGCCTGCGGTGCACAAACACCGTTTGGCCGAACGGCGTCTCGCTTGCTGGCGCCGATGGATCGTGCCACTCCTGCGACGGGCTGCGAAAAATGGCGGCGCGCTGCTGCCTGGCAAGGATCGTCAGCACCGATTGATCATGCCGATGCTCGACAAAGCCGGGCAGATTGGGAAGGTTGTGGATGTTCGGCATGTCGGTCAGCCGAACCTCGCTCGCCATGGCCGTCGCCAGCAGCTTGAGGAAAGCCCTCGCTTCCGGTCCGGCGCGGTAGAGCTGCATGCCGGCCCATAGCTGCGGCAGCGACCAGAACTCCTCCCGGTCGGCATCCATTTCGACGAAGCAGTCGCGCTTGGTCCAGGCGCCCTGCAGCATCCGCCCGCCCATCTTGAACAGGCATACCGGGTGCTGGCTGGAAAGCGCGATCAGAGGCGCCGGGTCGGCGATGAAAGTCAGTGCGGCGTCGCTGTAGAGGACCGGCGTGCCGTCGGGCACGCGGTTCAACATGTCCAGCGTGATGAACGGCTTCCACAGCCAGTAGCCGGCGCCGCGCGGCGCGGCCATGATCGATGGGTATTTTCGCGCCAGGTCGACCAGCACCGGGTGGTCCGGCGTATAGAGATGACTGTCGAGGCCGAAGCGGCGCGCGCTCTTCAGCAGCAGCTTGCCGGCCTGCGACAGGTTCGGCGTCGCATAGCTGACATGGACGGCGCGCATCAGCCCGCCTGTTCGGTCCTGGCGAAGCTCGCGCGATCGGCGATGCGCGCATACCAGTCGCTAATGTCGGCAAATCGGGCAAGCAATTCACGCCCTTCTGCGACCTTGACGAAATAGCCGACGATCGGTGCCGCGTGCAGGTCGGCAAGGGTCAATTGCGACCCCAGCAGCCACGGCCCGTCGGCCTTCAGCGCCGACACTGTCCGCAGCACAGCCTCCGCTTGCGACAGGCCCTTGGTGATCAGGGCCTCGTCGGGCGGGTTTTGCTCCAGCCGCTCGACGGCGACATCCCAGACCATGGCGCGGTAGCCATAGGCGTCGAGCAGGCCGATGATCTGGTTCATCCTTGCCCGGCTACGCGCCTCTTTTGGCTGCAGCGCCGGGCCGTCGAAGGCCTCGTCGGCATAGCGGGCGATCGCGCTCGCCTCGAACAGGCGAAAGCCGTCATGCTCGAAAGCCGGGATGCGGCCGAACGGATGATGTTCGAGATACCAGGCCGGAACGCCTTCCGGGGCAAAGACATCGACCGGCACGAGGTCGTAGCCGATGCCTTTCTCTTCCAGCGCCATCCGAGCGATCCGGACGTAGACGCTGTAGTCGGCGCCGTAGAGGATTGGCTTGCTCATCGTCAGCCCCTTGCTTCCGCTCGTGTTGCTGCCCAAAAAGCGAAGGCTCCTTTCGGAGCCTTCGGCATGTCGAAATTTGGGTTCTTACCCCATAGCCTTCTGCAGGTTCTCGTCGATCTTGTCGAGGAAACCGGTGGTCGACAGCCAGGGCTGGTCGGGACCGATCAGCAGCGACAGGTCCTTGGTCATGAAGCCGGACTCCACCGTCTGGATGCAGACCTTTTCCAAGGTCTCGGCGAAGCGCTTCAGTTCGGCATTGTCGTCGAGCTTGGCGCGGTGGGCGAGACCGCGCGTCCAGGCGAAGATCGAGGCGATCGAGTTGGTCGAGGTTTCCTCGCCCTTCTGGTGCTGGCGATAGTGGCGGGTGACGGTGCCGTGCGCGGCTTCCGCTTCCACCGTCTTGCCGTCCGGCGTCATCAGCACCGAGGTCATCAGGCCGAGCGAGCCGAAGCCTTGCGCCACCGTATCGGACTGCACGTCGCCGTCATAGTTCTTGCAGGCCCAGACATAGCCGCCCGACCATTTCAGGCTGGAGGCCACCATGTCGTCGATCAGCCGGTGCTCGTACCAGAGTTTCTTCGCCTTGAACTCGGCCTCGAATTCCTTCTCGTAGACCTCCTGGAAGATGTCCTTGAAGCGGCCGTCATAGGCCTTGAGGATGGTGTTCTTGGTCGAGAGGTAGACCGGATAGTTGCGCAGCAGGCCGTAGTTCAGCGAGGCGCGGGCAAACTCGCGGATCGATTCGTCGAGAT
>NZ_RZOS01000277.1:0-7650 GCF_004022605.1 Mesorhizobium sp. M4B.F.Ca.ET.089.01.1.1 | reverse complement strand
GCAACCGCCAGCTTGCCGATCCCACGCGTCTGGCCGACCGGATTTTCCAGACCGGCCTCGACCTCTTGCGCCGGGAAGCCGACGGGACAAAATACCGGCTGCTCGGCATCGGCGTCGGCGATCTGTCCGATGACGGGAAGGCCGACCCGCCCGACCTGGTCGACATCCAGTCGCGCAAGCGCGCGCTGGCCGAGGGCGCCATCGATTCATTGCGCGACAAGTTCGGCAAGAAGGCCGTGGAAACCGGCTATACGTTCGGCAGGGGCCGCGGCGCCAATCCGCCGGAGCCGATCGAGGAGTGATCGAATCCGGCTTCCGCCCCTCACGTGCGTTTGAGATCGATCCGGCTTGTCACCACCGTCTTGCCGGTTTTCGGATCGGCGTCTGTCACGGTGAGCCGCATGCCGTCCCCGCTCGTCTTCTCGACGGTTAGCCGCGCTGTCCGGTCGCCATTCACCTCTTTGGCCCATCGGATTGCGAGGCTGAGCGCATTGCCCGACCGCTTGCCATTCAACTGCGCCGGCCCGGTACGGGAGCCGACATAAACGCCGGTATAGCCCTTGCCGTTGGATTTCAAATCCGCGCTGATCGCCCGCGTCACCAGCACGAGACCTCGGCAATTGCCGTCGAGCGACAGCGAAGTCGACGTCGCGCCGGAGTTGAAGGTGCAAGAGACGTTCACCGTCGGGGCATTGGTCGTCACCTTGACGGTGCCGTTGCCGGCGAAACTGCCCTGGAACGAGCGCAGGAAATCGGCATCGTCGGCATGCGCGGGGCTCACGGCGGTCAGGCCGCCGGCGAGCAGAAGCAGCAGCATTGATTTCATCGAAGGTCTCCCCCGGTAGAATCGGAAATGCCTAAGCGCGGATACAGGGACTCGAACGCCTGCGGCGACCCCAGGTTCCGCCTTCAACGTGACTGTTTCTTAACGCCGCATCGGCTGGCCCAGTCGAATGCGCCGACTAGCGGTTGCCCTCGAAGGTCCGGCTTGCGACATAGCGCGCATGGCACCCGCTCCCTCGATCCCCAAGGCCGCGTTCTGGATGGCGCTGTCGATCGCCTCGTTCCTGGCGATGTCGGTCGCCGGCCGCGCCACGACGGCGGAGCTCAACGTCTTCCAGGTGCTGGAGCTGCGCTCGGTCATCGGCTTCCTCATCCTGCTGCCGCTGGTGATGATGAGCGGCGGCTTCGCGGCGATGCGCACCGAGCGTCCGCTCGCCCATCTTGCCCGCAACATCGTCCACTATTCCGGTCAGGCCGCCTGGCTCTACGCGCTCACCCTGATCCCGCTGGCGGTGCTGATCTCGATCGAGTTCACGACACCGATCTGGACCGCCATCCTCGCCGTCAGCTTCCTTGGCGAAAAGCTTTCGCGGCCAAGGCTGGCGGCGATCGTGCTCGGGCTGATCGGCGTGGTCATCATCGTACGGCCCGGGCTAGGCACCATGAATCTGGGGGAGCTTATCGTACTGGGCGCAGCGGTTTGCTTCGGTACCTCGGTGGTGTTGGTCAAGTCGCTGACCCGCACCGACAGCGTCGTCAGCATCATCTTCTGGATGCTCATCATCCAGTCCGTGCTCGGCCTGGCTCCGGCGCTCTACGAATGGCGCAACCCGCCGCTCGAGCTCTGGCCGTGGATCGTGGTGATCGCCTTCACCGGCATGTCGTCGCATTTCTGCATGGCCCGCGCCCTTACCCATGCCGACGCCACACTCATCTCGCCTATGGATTTCCTGCGCGTGCCGCTGTCGGCGTTGATCGGATGGCTGCTCTACCACGAGCAGATCGATGTCTTCACCGCCGGCGGCGCACTGCTGATCCTGACGGGCAACCTGCTCAACCTGCAGCGCAAGGCACCGCAGCCGGCCGAGATCGCCGCTTCATAGCGGCGCTGCGCGCCACCTCCGCGACATCAGACCGGCCTCGCCTCGATAACGCTGATGCGTGGCCCCGCTTCGATGATATCGGCGACCTCGAAGCCGCCCTTTGCCAGCAGCGACCGAAACTCTTCGGCCGTGCGCTCCTCGCCGCCGGGCGCGACCAGCATGTTGAGGTCGGCGAATTTGGCCGTCGCCCCTTCATTGGGCGGCGCGAGCACGGCCTCGAACACCAGCAGCTTCCCGTCCGCGCGCATGGCCTTGCGGCAATTTTTCAGGATCGAGATGTTGGTCTCGTCGTCCCAGTCATGCAGGATCCATTTGAGCAGCAGCGCGTCCGCCGCTGAGGGCAGCGCCGCGAGGAAATCACCACCTACGATGTCGCAACGTTCGGCCACGCCTTTCTCGGCCATCACCCGGCCGGCCGCAGCCACCACATGCGGCTGGTCGAACAGAATGCCGCGGCTGCGGGGATTGGCGGCGAGGATTTCGGCGAGCAGCGCACCTTGCCCGCCGCCGACATCCATGATGACCGGGAAGCGCGAGAAATCATAGGCCGCAAGGATCGCCGCCGCGACGCCGCGCGAGTTCGCCGCCATCGCAAGATCGAAAATGCCGGATTCCTCGGGGTGTTCGGCCCGGTATTCCCAGACGCCCTTGCCATGCGCGTGGCGGAACGCATTCCTGCCGCACTGGATGCTGTAGAGCAAATCGCTCCACGCCTGCCGATAGTAAGGCCGACCGACAAACGCCGCCCAGGGCGCTGCTGAATGCTCGGCGTCGGAGCGCAAGGCGCCGCCGAGCGGCGTCAGCGAGAACTGCCCGTCTTCCGCCTCGTGAAATATGCCGGCCGCCGCGAGCGCGCGCAGCAAGCGGTAGAGCGCGCGCGGATGGGTGCCGGTCAGGCTCGCGAGATCGACGGCCGAGCGCTTGCCATCCTTGATGTGGTCGGCGATGCCGAGCATCGCCGCGACCGAGATCGCTTGCGACACCCGGTACTCATTGACCATGCGTATCACTTCGAAAGCGGCTGTTCGCGGGTCCATGCCTCCCCCCATCCGCAGGCTTGGAGATGGTACCGCTTCTCCTAGATAAGTTCCACTTCCACCACGCCCTGCACCGCGCGCATGGCGGACGCGATTTGCGGCGAGACGCGGTAACGACCCAAATCGATCTCGATCTCGCCCTGCGCTTCTCCCTTGAGAAGGATGATGCTGACCTGGCTGTCGCCGCGCTGCTTGAGCTGGGCCTGAATGATCGACGATGGCCTATCGTCCCTGACAAAGATGCGTAGGGCCTTCTGGATGCGGCTGGCCTCATCCTCCAGCGACTGCACCGTCTGGATGCGCAGATTGATGCCCTCCGGCCTGTCTTCGGCCGAAACCGTGATCACCACCGAGCGGCCAGGCTCCAGCATGTCGCGAAATTGCGCCAGGCCTTCGGAGAACAGCACCGCCTCGTATTGCCCCGTCGTGTCGGAAAATTGCACCACGCCCATCTTGTTGCCGGTGCGCGTCTTTCGCTCCTGCTTGGTGGTGACCGTGCCGGCGAGTCGCCCGGCGGCGGCACCTCGCTTGACGGCGGCCGAGAACTCCGCCCAGTTCTGCACCCGCATCTTCTGCAGCGCCGCTTTGTACTCGTCCAGCGGGTGCGCCGAGAGATAGAAGCCGACCACCTGGAATTCGCGGTGCAGCCGGTCGGCCGCCAGCCACGGTTCGGTCGCCGGCAAATTGAGCGCCTGCGACTGGGCGCCGAGCGAGGCGCCGAATATGTCGGCCTGGCCGGAGACGGCATTCTGCTGCGCCAGAGAGGCCAGCCCCATCATCCGCTCGACGCCGGCCATCATGGCGGCGCGGTCATGGCCGAAGCAGTCCAGCGCGCCGGCCATGATCAGGCTTTCGAAGACGCGCTTGCCGACGATCTTCGGATCGACCCTTTCGCAGAAGTCGGCCAGGCTCTTGAATGGTTTTTCGCCGCGCATGGCGACGATGTGCTCGACCGCCGCGTCGCCGACGCCTTTGAGCGCGGCCAGCGAATAGAAAATCTTGTTCTGGCCGACCTCGAAGGGGCGGAAGCTCGACATCACCGACGGCGCCACCACCTCGATGCCGAGCCGCAGCGCATCCTGGCGGAAATCGGCGAGCTTGTCGGTGTTGCCCATGTCGAGCGTCATCGATGCCGCGAGGAATTCGACCGGATAGTGCGCCTTGAGGTAGGCGGTCTGATAGGACACGACCGCGTAAGCCGCGGCGTGCGACTTGTTGAAGCCGTAGTCGGCGAACTTCGCCAGAAGGTCGAAAATGAAATCGGCCTGCGGCTTGCCGACGCCGCGCTCGACCGCGCCCGTGACGAAGCGCTCGCGCTGCTTGTCCATCTCGGCGCGGATCTTCTTGCCCATGGCGCGGCGCAGAAGGTCGGCTTCGCCGAGCGAATAGCCGGAAAGCTCCTGCGCGATCTGCATCACCTGTTCCTGGTAGACGATGACGCCCTGCGTCTCCTTCACCAGATGGTCGATCTTGGGATGGATCGAGGCCATCTCCTCCTCGCCATGCTTGCGGGCGTTGTAGGTCGGGATGTTCTCCATCGGGCCGGGGCGGTAGAGCGCCACCAGCGCGATGATGTCCTCGATGCAGTCCGGCCGCATGCCGATCAGCGCCTTGCGCATGCCGGCGCTTTCCACCTGGAACACGCCGACCACCTCGCCGCGCGACAGCATGGCGTAGGTATCGGGATCGTCGAGCGGGATCGTTGCGAGATCGATGTCGATGCCGCGACGGCGGATCAGCTTCACCGCTGTCTCCAGCACGGTCAGCGTCTTCAGGCCGAGGAAGTCGAACTTCACCAGCCCGGCCTGCTCGACATATTTCATGTTGAACTGGGTGACCGGCATGTCCGAGCGCGGATCGCGGTACATCGGCACCAGCTCCGACAAAGGCCGGTCGCCGATGACGATGCCGGCGGCATGGGTCGAGGCATGGCGATAGAGGCCTTCGAGCTTCTGCGCGGTATCGAGCAGCGTCTGGACGATCGGCTCCTTCTCTGCCTCCTCGGCAAAGCGCGGCTCGTTGGCGATGGCGTCCGCCAGCTTGACCGGATTGGCCGGATTCTGCGGCACCATCTTGGAGAGCTTGTCGACCTGGCCATAAGGCATCTGCAGCACGCGGCCGACGTCGCGCAGCACCGCGCGCGCCTGCAGCGTACCGAAGGTGATGATCTGCCCGACCTGGTCGCGGCCGTATTTCTGCTGGACGTAGCGGATCACCTCCTCGCGCCGGTCCTGGCAGAAGTCGATGTCGAAGTCGGGCATCGAGACGCGATCGGGATTGAGGAAGCGCTCGAACAGCAGCGAGAAGCGCGGCGGGTCGATGTCGGTGATGGTCGTCGAATAGGCGACCAGCGATCCGGCGCCCGAACCGCGTCCCGGCCCGACCGAAATGCCTTGCGACTTCGCCCATTTGATGAAGTCGGCAACGATCAGGAAGTAGCCTGGGAATTTCATCTTCTCGATGATGCCGAGCTCGAAATCGAGCCGCTCGCGATATTGCTCGACCGTATAGCCCGGCGTCGGACCGTGCGCGGCCAGCCGCGCCTCCAGCCCTTCGCGCGCCTGGCGGGCGAGCTCGGCAGCCTCCGCCTTCTCCGCCGCGTCCTTATCGGCGATATCGCCGCCGGTGAAGCGCGGCAGGATCGGGCTGCGGTTCTTCGGATAGTAGGAACAGCGCAGCGCGATCTCGACCGTGTTGTCGATCGCTTCCGGCAGGTCGGAGAACAGCTTCGCCATCTCCGCCTGGCTGCGCAGGAAATTGTCCGGCGAGAGCCGCCGGCGATTGTCGGCGGCGACCACCGAGCCCTCGGCGATGGCGACCAGCGCGTCATGCGCCTCATAGTCGTCGCGCTTGGAGAAGAACGCCTCGTTGGTGGCGACCAGCGGCAGATCGTGGCTGTAGGCAAGGTCGACCGTCGATTTCTCGATCATGCGCTCGTAGCCCTGGACCCGCTCCAGCTCGACGTAGAGCCGATCGCCGAACATCGCCTTCAGCGTCAGCAGCCGCTGCTCAGCGAGGTCGCGGCGGTCCTCCTTCAAGGCGCGGCCGATCGGACCGCGCGGACCGCCGGTCAGGCAGATCAAGCCGTCGGATTGTCCCTCGAGCATCGCGCTGGTCAGGTGCACCGGCTCGCCGGGCGGCGTTTCAAGGTAGACCCGGCTGATCAGCCTGACCAGATTGGCGTAGCCGGCCTCGGTGGCGGCGATCAGCACGACGGCGTGCATCTCCGGCCCCTGGCGGCGGCGGTCGCGCTGCCCATCGCCCGCCTCGCCGGAAAAGGCGAGATCGATCTGGCAGCCGAGGATCGGCTGGATGCCGTCCTTCACCGCCTTCTGTGCGAATTCCAGCGCCCCGAACAGATTGTTGGTGTCGGTGACGGCGATCGCCGGGGACTCGTCCTTGACTGCATGGCCGACGATGGCGCCGAGCTGCAAGGCGCCTTCGAGCAGCGAATAGGCAGAGTGCACGCGCAGATGGATGAACGGCCGCGCCGGCGTTTCCGGACGCGCTTCCTTTACCGCTGCTTCGCGCAGCAACGGGTCGCGTGGAAGTCGTTCATCCGCCATGGGGCTCGCGTCGCTCGAAAGGACTCAACAATCAGTGCAGATGTATTGTCCGGGAGCGCGGGATGCGAGTCCAGCGATCTCCTGTGCACAGGTCAGGCGAATTCCATGATCACCGCGTCAACGGCGAGGCTGTCGCCCGGCTTGGCGTTGAGCCTGGACACGGTGAGGTCGCGTTCGGCGCGCAGCACGTTCTCCATCTTCATCGCCTCGACCACGGCCAGCGTCTCGCCGGCCTTGACTTCCTGTCCCTCGGCGACGGCGATCGACACGACGAGGCCCGGCATCGGGCAAAGCAGCATCTTGGACGTATCCGGCGGCAGCTTTTCCGGCATCAGCCTTTCGAGCTCGGCGGTGCGCGGCAGCATGGCCTGGGCCATCACCGACATCCCTTTCCAGGCGATGCGTAAGCCGTTCAGCGCCGGGCGCACCTGTGCCGCGACCGTGTTGCTCCCGACCGTGCCGCGCCAGATCAGATCGCCCGGCCGCCAGTCGGACGCCACCGTCAGCGGCTTGCCGCCATCGATCGACAGATCGACTTCCATCGGGATCGAGACCATGCCTTCGAGAACAGCGGCCGAAAGGTAGTCGGCACCGATCTTGACCACCCAGTCCCGCTTGACGATGCCCGAATGCGGCGCCAGCCGTCCGCTCAGCCGGTCGAGCCGGTCGCGGCGCAGCAGCTCCATCGCCGTTGCGACCGCCGCCAGCACCGCCTTTTCTTCGGCGTCCGGCGCAATCGGCGCGAATCCGTGCGGATATTCTTCGGCGATGAAGCCGGTCGACAGCCGCCCCTCGCGCCAGCGCGGATGCTGCATCAGCGCCGCCAGGAACGGAATGTTGTGCTCGATGCCATCGACGACGAAACTGTCGAGCGCCTCCGACATGGCGTCGATCGCCTCGATCCTGGTCGGCGCCCAGGTGCAAAGCTTGGCCACCATCGGATCGTAGAACATCGAAATCTCGGAGCCTTCGGTGACCCCGGTATCGTTGCGGATGACCACATCGCCGAACGTCCCCTCCTCCGGCGGCCGGTAGCGCGTCAGCCGGCCGATCGAGGGCAGGAAATTGCGGTACGGATCCTCGGCATAGAGGCGGCTTTCCACCGCCCAGCCGTTCAGTTTCACGTCGCTCTGCTTGATGGCGAGAAGCTCGCCATCAAGC
>NZ_RZOS01000276.1:0-7681 GCF_004022605.1 Mesorhizobium sp. M4B.F.Ca.ET.089.01.1.1 | reverse complement strand
CCTCTACACAATCCGCCTGGTCGATCCCGATGTGATCAAGGCGCGCCAGATCGTCAGGTCGAACACCGACGAATACCGCAACCTGCAGGACAACCGCCGCACCTCGCAGGTCGCTTTCGCGCTGCCCTATCTGTCGCTGACGCTGATCGTCATCCTGTCGGCGATCTGGACCGGCATCGCCGTCGCCGACCGGCTGGTGCGGCCGATCCGCCAGCTGATCGGCGCCGCCGACGAGGTCGCCACCGGCAATCTCGATGTCGCCGTGCCGGTCAGGCTCTCCGACGGCGACGTCGCCTCGCTCGGCGACACCTTCAACAACATGATCCTCGAGCTCAAATCGCAGCGCAACGAGCTTCTCTCCGCCAAGGACCTGATCGACGAGCGCCGCCGCTTCTCGGAAGCGGTGCTTGCGGGCGTCACCGCCGGCGTCATCGGCGTCGATCCCTACGGCATCGTCACCATCGTCAACCGATCGGCCGAGACCATGCTGGCGATCTCGGCCAGCGCCGCACTTGGGCAGAACCTGTCCGCTGTGCTGCCGCATGTCGGCCGCGTCTTCGAAATCGGTCGCAAGTCGGGCAAGCCGGTCTATCGCGAGCAGGTGACCTTCTACCGCACCGGCGCCGAGCGCACTTTCAACGTCCAGATCACCATCGAGGCCGGCGACGACGGTTCGGAGGAGAAATCCTACGTCGTGACGGTGGACGACATCACCGACCTGGTCCAGGCACAGCGCTCGTCGGCCTGGGCCGATGTGGCGAGGCGCATCGCCCACGAGATCAAGAACCCGCTGACGCCGATCCAGCTTTCGGCCGAGCGCATAAAGCGCCGCTACGGCAAAGTCATCACCGAGGATCGCGAGGTCTTCGACCAGTGCACCGACACGATCATCCGGCAGGTCGAGGATATCGGCCGCATGGTCGACGAATTCTCCGCCTTTGCGCGCATGCCGAAGCCGGAGATGAAAGCCATCGACCTGCGCGAATCGCTGCGCGAGGCCTCTTTCCTGGTCGAGGTCAGCCGCTCCGACATCGCCTTCGAGCGCGATTTCGGCGGCGAACCGCTGAAGGGCACTTTCGACAGCCGGCTGATGGCGCAAGCCTTCGGCAACGTCATCAAGAACGCCGCCGAGGCCATTGACGGACTTGATGCAAAAGATCGTTCGGACGGCACAATCCGGATTCAAGCCGGGCGCCAGAATGGCGCCATCAGAATCGATGTCATCGACAATGGCAGAGGGCTGCCGCGCGAAAATCGCCAAAGGCTGCTCGAGCCCTACATGACGACGCGGGAAAAAGGCACCGGTCTTGGCCTCGCTATCGTCAAGAAGATCGTGGAGGACCATGGCGGCCGGCTTGAACTGCATGATGCGCCGGCGGATTTCCACGGCGGCCGAGGCGCGATGATCTCGATCATCCTGCCGCCGGCGACGGTCGCCGCCGCGCCGCCACGCGACGAAGGCCGAACGGAACACCAAAGAGAAACTGAAAAGGTCGGTAATGGCGTCTGATATTCTCATCGTCGATGACGAGGAAGACATCCGCGAACTCGTCGCAGGCATCCTGAGCGACGAAGGTCACGAAACCCGCACGGCGTTCGACGCCGACAGCGCGCTGGCGGCGATTGCCGATCGCGCGCCGAGGCTGATCTTCCTCGACATCTGGCTGCAGGGCTCGCGTCTCGACGGCCTGGCCCTGCTGGACGAGATCAAGACGATGCATCCGAACCTGCCGGTGGTGATGATTTCCGGCCACGGCAATATCGAAACGGCGGTTTCGGCCATCCGCCGCGGCGCCTATGATTTCATTGAGAAGCCGTTCAAGGCCGACCGGCTGATCCTGATCGCCGAGCGCGCACTCGAAACCTCGAAACTGAGACGCGAGGTGTCGGACCTCAAGCAACGCAGCGGCGAGACCTTCGACCTGATCGGCATGTCGTCGGCGATGAGCCAGTTGCGCCAGACCATCGAGCGCGTCGCGCCGACCAACAGCCGCATCATGATCATCGGCCCGTCCGGGTCCGGCAAGGAACTGGCCGCGCGCGCCATCCACGCGCTGTCGACGCGCAAAGCCGCGCCGTTCGTCACCTTGAGCGCGGCCACCATCACGCCGGAGCGTATGGAGATCGAGCTGTTCGGCACAGAATCGAACGGCACCGAGCGCAAGGTCGGCGCGCTGGAGGAGGCGCATCGCGGCATCCTCTACATCGACGAAGTCGCTGACATGCCGCGCGAGACGCAGAACAAGATCCTGCGCGTGCTGGTCGAACAGCAGTTCGAGCGGGTAGGGGGCACCAAGAGGGTCAAGGTCGACGTCCGCATCATCTCGTCCACCTCGCAGAACCTGGAGGCAATGATCGCCGACGGCCGTTTCCGCGAAGACCTCTACCACCGCCTGGCGGTGGTACCGGTCGCGGTGCCGGGCTTGGCCGAGCGGCGCGAGGACATCCCCTATCTGGTCGACAATTTCATGAAGCAGATCGCGCGCCAGGCCGGCATCAAGCCGCGTCGCATCGGCGACGATGCACTGGCGGTGCTGCAGGCCCACAACTGGCCCGGCAATGTCCGGCAGTTGCGCAACAATGTCGAACGACTGATGATCCTGGCCCGCGGCGAGGATGTCGACGCGCCGATCACCGCCGATCTGCTGCCCTCCGAAATCGGCGACGTCATGCCGCGCACGCCTAACCAGTCGGACCAGCACATCATGGCGCTGCCGCTGCGCGAGGCGCGCGAACAGTTCGAGAAGGACTATCTGATCGCCCAGATCAACCGCTTCGGCGGCAACATCTCGAAAACCGCCGAATTCATCGGCATGGAGCGCTCCGCTCTGCACCGCAAGCTGAAGTCGCTGGGCGTCTGACAACGGCCTGGTGTTGGTCCAGCGGCTCCCGGCCGGCCGATTGCCGGTTACGGCCGCGGCGGAATCGCTTAAACAAACCGAAAGTCCCCAGGGGTGATCCATGCCGCGCATTGCCTATGTGAACGGGCGCTATGTCGCCCATGCCGACGCTTCCGTGCATATCGAGGATCGCGGCTATCAGTTCGCCGACGGCGTCTATGAGGTCTGCGAGGTGGCGCGCGGCTTCATCGTCGACATGCCGCGCCATCTCGGCCGCCTGAACCGCTCGCTGAGCGAACTGTCGATCGACTGGCCGGTGACGCAGGCCGTGCTGCCTCTCATCCTGCGCGAGGTGGTGCGCCGCAACCACGTCGTCAACGGCCTGGTCTATGTCCAGGTGACGCGCGGCGTCGCCAGCCGTGACTTCGTCTTTCCGGCGCCCGGCACCAGGCCGTCGCTGGTGGTGACCGCCAGGAAGGCCGATCCCGCCGCCGCGATCAAGCGAGCCGAGACCGGCATCAAGGTCATCACCGTGCCGGAGAACCGCTGGGATCGGGTCGACATCAAGAGCACCGGGCTGCTGCCCAATGTGCTGGCCAAGCAGAAGGCCAAGGAGGCCGACGCCCAGGAAGCCTGGTTCGTCGACGGCGACGGCATGGTCACCGAGGGCGGCTCCTCCAACGCCTGGATCGTCACCGGGGATGGCGTTCTGGTGACGCGGCCGGCCGAGCACGGGATCCTGCGCGGCATTACCCGTACGACGCTGTTCGATGTTGCCGCCAAGCTCGGCGTGAAGATCGAAGAGCGCAAATTTTCGGTCACCGAGGCCAAGGCGGCGCGCGAGGCCTTCATCAGCTCCGCGACCACGATCGCCATGCCGATCGTGGCAATCGACGGCGCTCCGGTGGCCAATGGCCACCCCGGTTCCGTAACACTTTCGTTGCGTCAGGCATTTTTTGACGTTGCGGAAAAAAGTCCGGCCTGATAACCGCACAGATGGAATGAAAATCAATATCTCGTTCTGCTTGTCGTTATTTGACGGCAAGAGGGTGTTTGCGCGCTTGACATGTGCCGGATAAATTGGCGCATTGGCTGCAAACCGAAGGGGATCGGCGAAAGACAAAAACAATGGCGGAACGATCGCAAAACCTTCAGGACCTGTTCCTGAATTCAGTTCGCAAGAGCAAAAATCCACTCACCATCTTCCTCATCAACGGCGTCAAGCTGACCGGCGTGGTCACCTCGTTCGACAATTTTTGTGTGTTGTTGCGGCGTGACGGGCATTCCCAGCTTGTCTACAAGCACGCCATTTCCACGATCATGCCGAGCCAGCCGGTTCAGATGTTCGATGGCGAGGAAAGCCAGGGCGCCTGATTGGCACGTGAGAAAGACGTGGACCGCAGCGTCCGCGGAAAACCAGCGCACCAGCTGAGGCCGGAAGACAAAGCTCCGACCCGGGCAGTCGTTATTGTGCCCGTGCTCGCCCGCCAGCCGCGCGGCGAGGACGAAACCAACCGGCCGCGCCTGACGCGCTCCGCCGAGGCCCGCCACGACGAAGCGGTCGGCCTCGCCGGCGCCATCGACCTCGATCCGGTTCATACGGCCGTGGTGACCGTCACCGAACCGCGCCCGGCGACCTTGCTCGGCAGTGGCAAGGTGGCGGAATTCGCCGATATCGTGAAGGAGCGCCACGCGGAACTGGTCATCGTCGACCATCCGCTGACGCCGGTGCAGCAACGCAATCTCGAGAAGGAATTCAACGCCAAGGTGCTCGACCGCACCGGGCTGATCCTGGAGATTTTCGGCGAGCGCGCCCGCACCAAGGAAGGCACGCTGCAGGTCGAGCTTGCGCATCTCAACTACCAGAAGGGCCGCCTTGTGCGGAGCTGGACCCACCTCGAGCGTCAGCGCGGCGGCGCCGGCTTCCTCGGCGGTCCCGGCGAAACGCAGATCGAATCCGACCGGCGGCAGTTGCAGGAAAAGATCATCAAGCTCAAGCATGAGCTGGAGACGGTGCGCCGCACCCGCGACCTGCACCGCGCCAAGCGCAAGAAGGTGCCATTCCCCGTGGTGGCGATCGTCGGCTACACCAATGCCGGCAAGTCGACGCTGTTCAACAAGCTGACCGGAGCTGGGGTGCTGGCCGAGGACATGCTGTTCGCCACGCTCGACCCGACGCTGCGCCGCGTGCGCCTGCCGCATGGCACGCCGGTCATCCTGTCCGATACGGTCGGCTTCATCTCGGACCTGCCGACGCATCTTGTTGCCGCCTTCCGGGCGACGCTGGAAGAGGTGGTCGAAGCCGACCTCGTCATCCACCTGCGCGACATCTCAGACCCCGATACGGCGGCGCAGGCCGAGGATGTCGAGCGCATCCTTGCCGATCTTGGCGTCGATGCCAGTGACGCCAAGCGCGTCATCGAGGTCTGGAACAAGATCGACCTGCTCGACGAGGGCAACCGGGAGCGGTTGCTGGCCGATGGCGCCGCCACCAAGGCGCCACCGGTCGCCATATCGGCGGTCACCGGCGAGGGCATCGATGCGCTGAAGGCGCTTATCGAAACCAGGATGTCGGGTGAGCTGGAAACGACGACGCTGACGCTGACGCCGGCCCAGTTTGGCCTTGTCGACTGGATCTACCGCAACGGCGAGGTTGTTTCGCGGGTCGACAATGAGGATGGCAGCGTCACCATTTCGCTCAATGCCACGCACAGCGCACGGCAAGAGATCGAGAGCCGATTGCACCGCAAGAACAACGGTTAAGCCCAGTTATTTCGCGCCCTTGGCCTGCTGCCAGAGCGCTTCCATCTCATCCAGCGTCGCCTTTTCCAACGTGTTGCCGGAGGCTTCCAGCGCCCGCTCGACATAGTGGAAGCGGGTGCGGAATTTCTCATTGGTGCCGCTGAGTGCTGCCTCGGCATCGAGCTTGAGGTGGCGGCCGAGATTAACGATGGCAAACAGCATGTCGCCGAACTCGTCCTTGATCGGTGCTGCGTCGCCCTTGGCCAAAGCCTCGCGCAGTTCGCCGATCTCCTCCTCGATCTTGTCGAGAATGGGGGCCGCCTCGCTCCAGTCGAAGCCGACGCGAGCGGCTTTTTCCTGCAGCTTCAGCGCTCGGGTCAACCCGGGCAGGGCGACCGGCACGCTGTCGAGGAACCCTTTGCCGTTGTCTTCCGGGTCGAGCCCGCGGGCCAGGCGCGCGCTTCGCTTCTCCGCCTTCTCCACCGCCTTGATCTTTTCCCACATGCCCTTGGCCATGCCGGCGCTGCGCGCCTCCTCGTCGCCGAAGACATGCGGATGGCGGCGGATCATCTTGGTGGTGATGGCCTCGACGACATCGCCAAAGGCGAATTCGTCAGCCTCTTCAGCCATTTGCGCGTGGTAGACAACCTGCAGCAGCAGGTCGCCGAGCTCCTCGCGCAGATCGTCGAGATCGCCGCGCGCGATGGCGTCGGCCACCTCGTAGGCTTCCTCGATCGTGTAGGGCGCGATGGTCGAGAAATTCTGCTCGATATCCCAGGGACAACCGGTCTTCGGCGCGCGCAGCGCAGCCATGATCTCGATCAGCCGTGCAATGTTTTTGGAGGGCTTCATGCGGCAAACCCTATCGCGACGCTCGACGGGCGACCAATGCTGTCGCCTGACGAACGCGGTTTGTCCACAGCTGCGCGGACCTCGTCAGTCGAGGACAGAGACAATCGCCTTGGCGAGCGCGTCCATCCCGTCTTCGGGCAGGCCGGCCACGTTGATGCGGCTGTCGCCGACCATATAGACGGCGTGCTCGGTGCGCAGCCGCTCGACCTGCGCTTCCGAAAGGCCGAGGCGCGAGAACATGCCGCGATGGCTGGCGACGAAGTCGAAGCGGTCGGAATTGGACTGCCGGCGCAGCGCCTCGGCGAAGGCGATGCGCAGGCGCAGCATGCGCAACCGCATCTCCTCGAGCTCCGCCTGCCAGTCGGCGCGCAGGCCGTCGTCTTCCAGCACGATGCGCACCGCTGCAGCGCCATGGTCCGGCGGCATCGAATACATGGCACGCGCCGCCGACAGCATCTGGCTCATCGCCACATCGGCCTCAGCGCCGTCCCTGGCCAGGATCATCGCCGCGCCGACGCGGTCGCGGTAAACGGCGAAGTTCTTCGAGCAACTCGACGCAACGAGCATTTCCGGCACCCTGGCGGCCAGCAGGCGCAGGCCCGCGGCATCGGCGTCGAGGCCCTCGCCAAAGCCCTGATAGGCGATGTCGACAAAGGGCAGCAGGCCGCGCTCGACGACCAGGTCGGCCACTTCCGCCCATTGCGCGGCGTCGAGATTGGCGCCGGTCGGGTTGTGGCAGCAGCCATGCAGCAGCACCACGTCGCCGCGCTCGGCCGTCCGCAGCGCCGCCAGCATGTCCTTGAAGCGCACGGCGCCGGAAGCGGCGTCGAAATAGGGGTAGTCGCGGATTTGCAGGCCGGCCGCGCGCATCACCGGCATGTGGTTCGGCCAGGTCGGGTCGGACAGCCAGACAGTGGCGTCGGCGCGGGTCCGCTTCAACAACTCGGCCACCAGCCTGAGCGCGCCGGAACCACCCGGCGCCTGCGCGGTACGGACGCGCGAAAGGTCGGCCTTGTCGCCGAAGGTGAGCTTGGCCATGGCGGCATTGAAGCCGGTGTCGCCGGCAAGGCCGAGATAGGTCTTGGTGTCCTGGCTCTGCAGCAGCCGCTTCTCGGCCTCGCGCAGGGCGCGCATCACCGGCGTCTTGCCGTCGCGATCCTTGTAGACGCCGACGCCAAGGTCGACTTTGCCCGGACGCGGATCGGCGCGGTAGAGGCCGATGAGGGCAAGGATCTTGTCGGCGGGGG
>NZ_RZOS01000275.1:0-7693 GCF_004022605.1 Mesorhizobium sp. M4B.F.Ca.ET.089.01.1.1 | reverse complement strand
GACCTCGATGGCACGGAAAACCTCGCCGGGCGCGAGCGCTGGCCGCACCGGCCGTTCGCGCAAGGTGTCGCGGTAGTCGACGCCCCAGTCGGCGGCACGCCTCGACCATGCGCGGAATTCGCTGTTGTCCATGTTTCCTCCCGATAGCCGGCGGCTGCCGGCGAGTTCAGCCGGCTCGAATTTTGATTAACATGTTAAATATATAAAGGCAATGCGCCAGCGAGGTCGCGCCGCCCTAGCCCGGATAGTCCGGCAGGCTGGCAAAGGCGGTCCTCAGGGCGTTCGACCAGCCGTCCGAGATGGTGCGGTAATATTGATCGTCCTGGCCGATGCGCTTCTTCATGCTGACCTTGAAGGCGTCCTTCTCGTAGAACAGGAGATCGAGCGGCAGGCCGACCGACAGGTTCGACTTCAGCGTCGAATCGAATGAGACCAGAAGCAGCTTCACCGTCTCGGCCAGGCTCATCGTGCGCTCATAGGCGCGGATGATGATCGGCTTGCCGTATTTGGTCTCGCCGATCTGGAAGAACGGCGTGTCGTCGGTCGATTCGATGAAATTGCCTTCCGGATAGATCATGAACAGCCGCGGCGGGCTGCCCTTGATCTGGCCGCCGAGGATGAAGGAGGCGTTGAAATAGGAATCGGCCTTGTCGCCGGCCGGCGAGGAATGAGCGATGACCTCCTTGACCGTGTCGCCGACCAGCCGCACCGTCTGATACATGGACGGCGTCTCGAGCAGCGTCGCGTGACGATCGGCAACCGCCTTGGTGCGTTCGTCGAGCAGGCTGACGACGGCCTGCGTGGTCGCCAGATTGCCGGCCGACATCAGCACGATGACGCGTTCGCCGGGCTCCTCCCAGACATGCATCTTCTTGAAGGTGGAGATCGAATCCATGCCGGCGTTGGTGCGCGTGTCCGACATGAACACGAGCCCGCGATCGATCTTCAGGCCGACGCAATAGGTCATGGCTGCACTTCCAGAGCAATTCGAGGAGAAGTGCGTAGCGCCTTTCCGCCCGGAATTGCGTCAAAAAACCTGGAGCGGATCGGCGAATCTATCAAAGCCGCACCGCTCCAGCGGCGAATCTTGCTGAATTACTGCTCTACCGTGACGGTGACGGCAAGCTTCTCGTCCGCTTGACCGAGCAGAATCCCCGATATGGGCGAGGCATCGCGGTAGTCGCGACCCGTCGCCACCCTGACATAGCGTTCGTCGGGAGAGATGCCGTTGGCGGCATCGAAGGCAACCCAGCCGAGGCCCTGAACATGCGCCTCGGCCCAGGCGTGGCTTGCTGCCTGCTCGACAGCCGCGTCCATCATCAGATAGCCGCTGACATAGCGGGCCGGAAACCCCATGGCGCGCGCCGCGGCGGCGAAGATATGGCTGTGGTCCTGGCAGACGCCGGTCTTCAACGCCAGCGCCTCCTCGGCCGGCGTCATCACGGTGGTGGCGCCAGGCTTGTAGGCGACACGCTCGCCGATCGTGCCCATCAGCCGGTGCAGCCGCTCGATATCGGTGCCCTTCCCCGCCGAGCCGGCAAGCTCGCGAATGCCTTCGCCGGCGGCGGTCAACGGCGTTTCCTGGGCAAACAGCCAGAGCGGCGCGAAACCATGATGCGGACCGGATACGCCAGTGGTGTCGCGCGTGAGCACATCGCCCGACGCTTCGATGGTGATGGCGTGAGGCTCGCCTTCGACGCTCAGAAGCCTTGTGTCGTTGCCGAAGTGGTCGGTGAAACGCACCTCCTCGCGCGCGCCGTCGATATTCAGGCCCCAGGACTGCACGGTCTGCGTGTGGCCGCTGACCGGCAGCAGGCGCAGCCGCTGCAGCAGATATTGCACCGGCGCATCGTAGCGGTACTCGGTCCGATGGGTGATCTTGAGCCGCATGGCTTCATTTTCCGTTTGCGAGCATGAAGCTCAATAGAACCTGTAGTCCTGCGCGATCTCGTCGCCGAGCCTGGTGTTGTCGCGGATGAAGTTGGCCAGGAATTCATGCAGGCCGGCGTCGAATATATCCTTGATCGAGCCTGCCCGCAGCATCGCCTGGGTCTTCTCGGCCGTGGCATGGCAGGCGTGGCGCTCGCCATAGTCGTCGCCCAGGAATTTCAGATGCTCGGCGAGGAAGCGGTAGCAGAAGGTGAGCGAACGCGGCATGCGCACGTTGAGGATCAGGTAGTCGGCAATGTTGGTCGGCTTGTAGTCGGCATCGTAGACCCACCGGTAGGAGCGATGCGCCGACACCGAGCGCAGGATCGATTCCCACTGATAGTTGTCGAGCGTCGAGCCGACCCAGGAGATCGAGGGCAGCAACACGTAATATTTGACGTCGAGGATGCGGGCCGTGTTGTCGGCGCGCTCGACATAGGTGCCGAGTTGCGAGAAATCGAAGATCTCGTTGCGCAGCATGGTGCCGTAGAAGGAGCCGCGGATCAGCGCCGTCTCGCGCTTGATGGCGTCGAGAACGGTCGGCAGGTCGCGTTCGTCGATGGGCTTGGCCAGCATGCGCTTCAGCGACATCCAGGCCTCGTTGATGCTTTCCCAGGTCTCGCGCGTCAGCGCGGTGCGCACCATGCGGGCATTGTTGCGGGCGGTCTCGATCGCCGACATCGTGCTCGACGGGTTCGAGGTGTCGCGCAGCAGGAAGTCCGAGACGTTGGCCGCGGTATAATCCTGATACTTCTGGGTGAAGGCGACGTCGGATCCGGCGCTAAGCAACACGGAATTCCATTCTTCCGACGCGTTCTGCGTACGGGTGAGCGCCATGCGCAGGCCGGCATCGACAAGGCGGGCCATGTTTTCGGCCCGCTCGATGTAGCGGTTCATCCAGTAGAGCCCGTTGGCGGTGCGGCCGAGAAGCATGGGAAGTGGCCCTTCGGGCTAGTGAGTAGGGAATAAGGAGTAGGCAGTAGTAAGAGCTTGAATTTCAATGAAATACGGCATTCCCAGCCCCCTATGCTTTCACACTACTGCTTACTGCCTACTCACTAATCCCTACTCACTCAGCTCAATCATCCAGCACCCACGTATCCTTCGTCCCGCCGCCCTGCGAGGAATTGACCACCAGAGAGCCCTCTTTGAGGGCCACGCGCGTCAAGCCGCCGGGCACGATCTGGATACGGTCGGAGACCAGCACATAGGGGCGCAAATCGACGTGGCGCGGCGACAGGCCCTTCTCGGTCAGGATCGGACACGTCGATAGCGCCAGCGTCGGCTGGGCGATGTAGTTCGACGGCTTTGCCGCGAGCTTCTTGGCGAAATCCTGGCATTCCTTCTTGGTCGCCGCCGGCCCGACCAGCATGCCGTAGCCGCCGGAGCCGTGCACTTCCTTGATGACGAGTTCGTTGATGTGCTCCAGCACATATTTCAAGCTGTCCGGCTCGGAGCAGCGCCAGGTCGGGATGTTGCCGAGGATCGCCTTGCGGCCGGTGTAGAACTCGACGATCTCCGGCATGTAGGAATAGATCGCCTTGTCGTCGGCGATGCCGGTGCCCGGCGCGTTGGCGATGGTGATGTTGCCGGCGCGGTATACGTCCATGATGCCGGGCACGCCAAGCGCGGAGTCCGGCCGGAAGGTCAGCGGATCCAGGAAAGAATCATCCACCCGGCGGTAGAGCACGTCGATCTGCTTGTAGCCTTCGGTGGTGCGCATCGCGACGTGGCCGTCGACGACGCGCAGGTCCTGGCCCTCGACCAGTTGCACCCCCATCTGGTCGGCGAGGAAGGCGTGCTCGAAATAGGCGGAGTTGTAGCTGCCTGGCGTCAACACGGCGATGGTCGGCGCGCCCTTGGTGCTTTGCGGCCTGACCGCTGCCAGCGACTGGCGTAACAGCTGCGGATAGTTTTCGACCGGCCGCACCTTGATCTGCTGGAACAGCTCGGGAAAGAGCTGCATCATCGTCTCGCGGTTCTCCAGCATGTAGGAGACGCCGGAGGGTGTGCGGGCATTGTCCTCGAGAACGTAGAACTCGTTCTCCGAAATGCGCACGATGTCGACGCCGATGATGTGGGTGTAGACGCCCGCGGGCGGCCTGACGCCGATCATCTCAGGCAGGAAGGCCTCGTTCTTGGCGACCAGTTCCCTGGGCACGCGGCCGGCGCGCAGGATCTCCTGGCGGTGGTAGATGTCGTCGAGGAAGGCGTTCAGTGCCTGGACGCGCTGCTCGATGCCTTGCGTCAGGCGGCGCCATTCATTGCCCGAGATGATGCGCGGAACGATGTCGAAGGGGATCAGCCGCTCCGAGGCTTCCTGCTCGCCGTAGACGGCAAAGGTGATGCCCGTCTTGCGGAAGACGCGTTCGGCGTCCTGCATTTTCTCGGTAAGCCTGGCCGGGTCTTGCTCCTTCAGCCAGCGATCATAAGCCGAATATGGTCTTCTCAGTCCGGAAACTTCCGGAAGCATTTCATCGAACGCTGCCAATCGCGTACTCCCCTGTAAGACCATTTCACTGGCGTCGCCGGAGAAAATCAAGCGCAATCGGTGATTTGATGAGTGACGGCGGTCGTTATGTCAGGACTGCCCAAGATTAAGGCAGGGCCGACGGGACCGGGTCAGGCTTTGCCTTGCTCCCGGGCAAACGACAAAAGGCGACTCAGAAGGCGCGGAAGGTCACGATGGTGAAGGTGTCCTTGATGCCGGGCAGAATCTGCACCTTCTCGTTGATGAAGTGGCCGACATCCTGGTCGTCCTCGACATAGAATTTGGCGAGCAGGTCGTAATTGCCGGCAGTCGAGTAGATTTCCGAGGCGATCTCGGCATCGGCAAGCGCGCTGGCGACCTCATAGGCCTTGCCGAGATCGCACTTAATCTGCACGAAAAATGCCTTCATTGCCCGGTCCTGCCTAGCCTGTGAGCGAATAAGCGGCCCTTTTGGCAGACTGCCGCCCGGCTTTCAAGCATCAGCCGGCCATGCGCAACAGTTGGCTGCTCGGCAGCGCCGAATGGCTGATGCTTGCGAGCTGCTGAAACCACCAAGCGATGCCATGCGTATGTTAGGATGCATCTTCGGACTGCGATTTCCCCCGGGGACAACGGAGACAGGCCATGCGCCGCTCATTATTCGCATTCGCAATCATTCCATTCCTGTTCATGTCCTCGGCCTTCGCCGGCGACGCCGAGATCAAGGCGGCGCAGACGGTCATCGACAGCCAGCTGAAAGCCTTCGTCGCCAATGACGGCGCCAAGGCCTACAGTTTCGCCGCGCCGAACGTGAAACGCGTCTTCCCGACCGTCGACATGTTCATGAACATGGTGACCAACGGCTACGCGCCGGTGCGCAAGCCGCAAAGCTATGCCTTCGGCAAGGTCGAGCAGACGGGCCCGACCTCGATCATCCAGCAGGTGATGATCGTCGGGCCCGACGGCAAGGACTACGAGGCGGTCTACACGCTGGAGCAGCAGCCTGACGGCAGCTTTCAGATCACCGGCTGCAGCCTGCGGGCGTCGACGTCGCTGAGCACCTGATCCGGTCAGACGACCGGAATATCGCCGCGGGCCCAGCCCTCGGAAATCTCGGCCGCCTGCGCCTCGAAGGCGCCGGCCTGGATGGCGGTGCGGATATCCTGCATCAGTTTCTGGTAGTAGGACAGGTTGTTCCAGGTGAGCAGCATCGCCCCCAGCGATTCCTGCGAACGCACCAGGTGGTGCAGATAGGCGCGCGAATAGTCGCGCGCGGCCGGGCAATCGCTCTCTTCGTCCAGCGGGCGCGGATCGTCGGCATGGCGGGCGTTGCGCAGGTTGACCTTGCCGCGGCGCGTGTAGGCGAGGCCATGGCGACCGGCGCGGGTCGGCATCACACAGTCGAACATGTCGATACCGCGCGCCACCGATTTCAAGATGTCGTCCGGCGTGCCGACGCCCATCAGGTAGCGCGGCTTGCCGGCCGGAAGTTCGGGACAGGTGATGTCGAGCATTTCCAGCATCACCGCTTGCGGCTCGCCGACGGCCAGCCCGCCGACGGCATAGCCTTTCAGATCCATCGCGTTCAGGGCTTGCGCCGAGCGCACGCGCAAATCGGCAATATCGCCGCCCTGGACAATACCGAACATCGCCTTGCCCGGCTGGTCGCCGAAGGCCGTCTTGCAGCGCTCGGCCCAGCGCAGCGACAGTTCCATGGCGCGCTCGATCTCCTTCGGCTTGGCCGGCAGTGCCGTGCATTCGTCGAGTTGCATCTGGATGTCGGAATCGAGCAGACCCTGGATCTCGATCGATCGCTCAGGCGACATCTCGTAGGGCGCGCCGTCGATATGCGAGCGGAAGGTGACGCCCTTTTCCGAGAGCTTGCGCAGTTTGGACAGCGACATCACCTGGAAGCCGCCGCTGTCGGTGAGGATGGGATGCGGCCAGCGCGCGAATTCATGCAGGCCGCCGAGCTTCGCCACGCGCTCGGCGCCGGGCCGCAGCATCAGATGATAGGTGTTGCCGAGGATGATGTCGGCGCCGACGCCGCGCACCTGGTCCATATACATGGCCTTGACGGTACCGCCGGTGCCGACCGGCATGAAGGCCGGCGTGCGGATCTCGCCGCGCGGCATCGAAATCACGCCGCGCCGCGCCTTGCCGTCGGTGGCAAGCAGCTTGAAGGTGAAAGCCTCAGCCATTGAAGTCCTTGTCGTGCACAGGCGCGCCGGGTGCCTGCTCGTCGAGCCACTGCCGGTAGCGGATGCAGCTGCGCATGAATTTTTCCCAGGGCGGCACCGCGATGGCAGGTTCGGTCTTTTCCGGCAGCAGGGCCCAGAGGTCGGGGTGATGCCAGCAGAGATCGTGGCCGGTGGAGTCGCGATGGGTGCGAATCCCGGCGCGCAATTTCTTCACCTCCGCGACCAGAGCGTCGCGGTCCATGTGTTCCAGATCATCGTCCATCGCTCGTCTCCGCTCGGTTAAGCAAGCTGGCGTCTCCGTAGGAGTAGAACCTGTAGCCGCTGTCGATGGCATGCGCATAGGCCGCGCGCATCGTCTTCAGCCCGCTGAAGGCCGAGACCAGCATGAACAGCGTCGAGCGCGGCAGATGGAAATTGGTCATCAACAGGTCGGCGGTGCGGAAGTGGTAGCCGGGTGTGATGAAGATATCGGTCGGGCCCGACCATGCGGCGAGTTTGCCGTCTTCCCTGGCGGCGCTCTCCAGCAGGCGCAGCGACGTCGTGCCGACGGCGACGATCCGCCCTCCCCGCGCCCTTGCCGCGTTGAGCGCTTCGGCGGTCTCGGCGCTGACAGAGCCGGTCTCGGCATGCATCTTGTGGTCGGCGGTGTCGTCTGCCTTAACCGGTAGGAAGGTGCCGGCGCCGACATGCAGCGTGACGAAGCGGCGTTCCACCCCCTTGGCGTCGAGAGCGGCAAACAGCTCGGGCGTGAAATGCAGCCCGGCGGTGGGCGCTGCGACCGCGCCCTCCTCCCTGGCGTAGATGGTCTGGTAGTCGCTGCGGTCGCGCTCGTCGTCGTCGCGCTTGGAGGCGATGTAGGGCGGCAGCGGGATGTGGCCGACGGCGTGCAGCGCCTCGTCGAGGAACGGGCCGGAGAGATCGAAGCCGAGCAGAACCTCGCCGGCCTCGCCCTTCTCGATCACCGTGGCGTCGAGCTGGCCGAGGAAGCAGGAATTGGCGTCATGGCCGAAATGGATGCGGTCTCCGGCACTGATGCGCTTGCCCGGCCGCATGAAGGCCTGCCAGCGGTCGGGCAAGCGCATCAGTGCCGGAG
>NZ_RZOS01000274.1:0-7703 GCF_004022605.1 Mesorhizobium sp. M4B.F.Ca.ET.089.01.1.1 | reverse complement strand
GGCACGCAGGCGGCGATCGCCAAATTGCCGGCCGAGGTGACGCTGGCCTTCGCGCCGCAAGGCAACAGCATCGGCCGCTGGATGCAGGCGGCGCGGCAGAGCGGGCACGAGATCGTCATGCAGGTACCGCTCGAGCCGTTCGACTATCCCAACGTCAATCCCGGCCGCAACACGCTGACGGTGGCGGCGAGCCCGGACGAGAACCTGAAGAACCTGCACTGGGCGCTGTCGCGGACGACCAACTATACCGGCGTCATGAATTACATGGGTGCGCGCTTCTCGGCCGATCCAGGGGCGATGGCGAGTTTCATGGCGGAGCTCGGCAAAAGGGGTCTCGCCTATGTCGACGACGGCTCGTCGGCGCGCAGCCTGGCGCCCGACCTGGCGCTGAAGGACGGCGTGCCCTTCGTCGCCGGCGACACATCGATCGACGCCGTGCAGGATCGTGGCGCGATCCTGAAGAAGCTGGACGAGCTGGAAGCCACCGCGCGGGCGAAGGGCGCTGCCGTCGGCATCGGCTCGGCCTTCGATCTCACAGTCGATACGGTTTCGACCTGGGTGGCCGAGGCGAGGAAGCGCGGCATCGAGATCGTGCCGATTTCCGCGGTGGCCATCGATCCGCAAAAAGGGTGAATAGTGAATAGTGAATAGTGAATAGTTTCGGTGCCGTGATCTGATTCTGCCAGCTATAGGTACTTACTACTCACTACTCACTACTCACTACTCAGACGTCACGCCGCAGCGCAGAAGGTCCGACGATGGCCAAGAATATCGATCCCGAAACGCTGCCTTACCGTCCCTGCGTCGGCCTGATGATCCTCAATGGCGACGGGCTGGTCTGGGTCGGCCATCGCATTGCCGAGCCGGACAGCGAGTTCGCCGGCACGACGCAGCTCTGGCAGATGCCGCAAGGCGGCATCGACAAGGGCGAGGAGCCGTTCGAGGCGGCGGGACGGGAACTTTACGAGGAAACCGGCATGCGCTCGGTCTCGCTGCTCGCCGAGGCGCCGGAATGGATCAACTACGATTTGCCGGCGCACTTGGTCGGCGTTGCCTTCAAGGGGCGCTATCGCGGCCAGACGCAGAAATGGTTCGCCTATCGCTTCCACGGCGACAGCGGCGAAATCCAGATCAACCCGCCGCCTGGCGGCCACACCGCCGAGTTCGACAAATGGGCTTGGCGGCCGATGCAGGACCTGCCCGGGCTGATCGTGCCGTTCAAGCGCAAGGTCTATGAAGAGGTGGTGGCGGCGTTCCGGCATCTCGTCCCGTAGAGGCGCGTTCGATCGCACTGTTCGGGATCGGGCACTCTTGATATTGATGCCGGTGCGCCGCAAGTACCAGAGGCTGACATGAACCATGCATGGCAAGAGCATCATAGAGGAGCGCCGGCGCTGCCCCTCACCTGCCTGCCGGCATCCTCTCCCCGTATAGTGACGGGGAGAGGGAAGCTGTCGGCGCCGATTTCGCTAATCGCCAACGTTGCAGGAAGACAACCGAGGCTGCGGCCAGCCCCTTCTCCCCGTCACTATACGGGGAGAAGTGGCCGGCAGGGCGATGAGGGGCGGCGCCGGCGTCGGCAATCGCGCGTCTTCGCAACAGGCGCAACCCTGGCGCGGTCGCCTCGATGAGCGGCGACAAGGCGCCTTTGCCGCAAGCGCCTGACGCGGGTAGCTGCATGCCTAGCGAGGCCACAGCCGGGGCGATCCTGACCATCGATCTTGGCGCCATCAGGGAAAACTACCGGCGGCTGAAGGCGCGACTCGGCGCCGCGCAATGTGCCGGCGTGGTCAAGGCGGACGGCTATGGGCTGGGTGCCGCCGAAGTGGCGCGGGCGCTGGCGGCGGAAGGCTGCACGAGCTTTTTCGTTGCGCTGCTCGCCGAAGGCGTGGCGCTGCGTCGGGCGCTCGGCCCCGGACCGGCGATTTATGTGCTGAACGGGCTGCCGCCCGGCTCGGAAAACGAGGCGGTCGAAGCCGAACTTGCTCCCGTCATCAACAGCGCCGCGCAGCTCAAGGCCTGGGGTGAGGCCGGCCAGGCCGCCGGCCGCAAGCTGCCAGCTGCGATCCAGGTCGACAGCGGCATGTCCAGGCTCGGCATGTCGCCGGCGGAGGTCGAGGCGCTGAGCCGTGAGCCGACTTCCTTCGACGGCGTCGCGGTCACCCTCGTCATGAGCCATCTCGCCTGCGCCGACGAGCCGGCGCATCCGGCCAACGAGCGACAGTGGCTGGCCTTCGAGCGCCTGCGCAAGATGCTCCCCGAGGCGCCCGCGTCGCTCGCCAACTCCTCCGGCATCTTCCTCGGACCGGCCTTCCATTTTGATCTCGTGCGCCCCGGCGCGGCGCTCTACGGCATCAATCCGACGCCGGCGGAGCCGAATCCGATGCTGCCGGTGGTGCGGCTGCAGGCCAAGGTGGTACAGACGCGAAGCGTCGAGAAAGGTGCCGGCGTCGGCTACGGCCACACCTATCGCGCGGAGGATCCGCTCGGGCTGGCGACGATCTCTCTCGGCTATGCCGATGGCTGGCATCGCCGCGCAGCCTCGGCCGCCTGGTTCGAAAACGTGCGGCTGCCCTTTGTCGGGCGGGTGTCGATGGATTCGATCATCCTCGACATTTCCGCGCTGCCGCAAGGCAAGCTCGGCGCGGGCGACCTGGTCGAGCTGCTCGGACCGTCGCAAAGCGTCGACGACGCGGCCGGCCATGCCGGCACGATCGGCTATGAGATCCTGACCAGCCTCGGGCAGCGCTTTCACCGGCGCTATACCGGCTGAACGAGTGCCTTGCTTGACAAGCAGGCGCTTCTCGGCAAGGGTTCCGGGATGAGCAACCTCGCCCATACCAGAACCTTTTTCAGGGTCTGCCCCATCGCGGGAGCGTAGCCCCGGCCCGGCCACCAAGCTGGCGGCCGCCTGAACCGGGGCATTTAAATTCCATACATCGCCATTGAGTCGGCCGGCCTTGTGCGGCTGCCGGCTTTGTCCGCCGCCCCCGATCTGGCGCCAGCGCAGTCGTCCTGTGCGCCGAGCCATGAGGTTTGCCATGCCTGCAACAACTCCATCACGCTACCGAAACCTGCTCCTCGTCAGCGACGCCGATCATAACAGGCTGACCGGCCTAGCCAGAGCCTGTCTCGACCGGGCGCCCGACATTGCCGAGGGTCTGCTCGCGGAAATGGACCGCGCCAGGGTCGCGGCAGCGGCGTCCATGCCGGCAGATGTAGTGCGGATGGGCTCGACAGTGACTATGCGCAACAGCGATGGAAGTTGCCAACGCGTCACGCTGGTCTATCCCGGCGAAGCCGACATCGCCGAGAAGCGCATTTCGGTGCTGACGCCGCTCGGAACAGCGCTGATCGGAGCGCGTGCCGGCGGGTCGGTGCACTGGCAAAGCCGTGACGGCCGGGTCCTGTCGGGCACAATCGACGCTGTCGAGCAACTCCCGTCCGGGAGGCCGTCATGACCAAGACCATCTACTGCGTGACGACGAAGGATTTGGGGATGATTGAGGTGATGCTGTTGCGCAGGCGCGCCTTTGCCGATCCGATCGTGCCAGTGCTCGAGCGCAAGCTCTCGCAGAGCAGCATTGTTCCGGTCGACCTGGTCGGGCCCGACTTGGTGACGTTGGCCAGCCGCGTGACTTTTTGCATAGATGGCGGCCCGGCGGAGACGCGAACGCTGGTGCAGAGCGAAACATTCGCTTCCATAGGGGCCGGCCTCTCCGTCAGCACGTGGCGGGGCCTCAGCCTACTCGGCATGAGGAAAGGCCAGAGCCTACTGGTCGAACGGCCCGACGGCAGGAACGAGCGGATTGTGGTCGAAGACGTACCTTACCAGCCTGAGGCTGCGCGACGAGCAGCTCGGAACGTCGGCGGACGTCTGTCGCAGGGCCTGACCCTTGTCCACAGCGCCGCAGCGACCAGCAGGCCCCTTGGCGAGACGGGCAAAATCCGGCAGACAGAGGAAGACGATCCGGGCCCTTCGGCGGCATGATCGGCCTTTGAGGGAGCAAGCGATGAAGATCTTCGTGCTGGGCGGCGGCGTGATCGGGGTCACCACCGCCTACTTCCTCGCCGAGGCCGGCCACGAAGTGACAGTGTTCGACCGCCAGAAAGGTCCGGCGCTGGAAACCAGCTTCGCCAATGCCGGCGAGGTCTCGCCGGGTTATGCCTCGCCCTGGGCCGGCCCCGGCATTCCGCTGAAGGCGATCAAATGGCTGCTGATGAAGCATGGTCCGCTGGTGGTGCGGCCGGCCTTCGACCCGCATATGTGGACGTGGCTGCTGAAGATGCTGCGCAACTGCACGGCCGAGCGCTACGCGCTCAACAAGTCGCGCATGGTGCCGCTTGCCGAATACAGCCGCGACACGCTGAAGGCGCTGCGCCAGGCGACCGGCATCGCCTATGATGAGCGTTCGAAGGGCACGCTGCAGCTTTTCCGGACGCAAAAGCAGCTCGACGGCATAGGTGGCGATGTCGAGGTGCTGAAGAAATACGGCGTCCCCTATGAAGTCCTCGATCCCGAAGGCTGCATCGCGGCCGAGCCGGCGCTGGCCAACGTGCGCGGCAAGTTCGTTGGCGGCCTCAGGCTGCCGGGTGACGAAACCGGCGACTGCAAGATGTTCACCGACCGCCTGGCCGAGCTCTGCGTGGCGCGCGGCGTGACCTTCGAATACGACACCCTGATCAGGCGCATCATCCGCAGCCGCAACCGCGTCCACAACATGCATACCAGCACGGGCTGGAGGGCGGCGGATGCCTATGTGATGGCGATGGGCAGCTACTCGGCGCAGGCGATGCGCTGGCTGAAACGGCCGATCCCGGTCTACCCGGTCAAGGGCTATTCGATCACTGTGCCGATCAAGGATGCCGAGGCGGCGCCGGTTTCGACCGTCATGGACGAGACCTACAAGGTGGCGATCACCAGGCTCGGCGACCGCATCCGCGTCGGCGGCACGGCGGAGATTTCAGGCTTCGACATGAGGCTGCACGAATCGCGCCGGCGCACGTTGGAGCATTCGGTCGGCGATCTCTTCCCGGGCGGCGGCGATCTCAAGGCCGCGACCTTCTGGTGCGGCTTGCGGCCGATGACGCCGGACGGGCCGCCGCTGGTCGGCCGCAGCGAGCTGTCCAACCTCTATCTTAACACCGGCCACGGCACGCTCGGCTGGACCATGGCCTGCGGTTCGGCGAAGGTGCTGGCCGACATCATCTCCAGCCGGGTGCCGGAGATCAATGCGCACGACCTCGGGCCGGAACGCTACCTGAAGTAGGGCAACTGCTCCTTCAGGTGTCCCCAGGACCGCAGCGCGCTTTTGGGGCGACCTGCCTTAAAACGCCTGCTTCACCCAGCCCTCTCTGAACAGCAGCCGGTAGGCCCAGGGGATGGTCACGTTGGTGGCGACCGGCTGTGAATGGACGAGATAGTCGTCATAGACCGGTTTCATCCTGGCGTAGAAGGCGGGGTCGAGAACGGTCATGCCGTTCTCCGAATCGTGGAAGAAGCTGCGGTTGTTGAGGTTGACCGATGAGATCGTCACCAGCCTCTCATCGATCATCATGACCTTGGAATGCAGCACCACGTCGGGCGCCTTGAATTCGCGGATATCGATGCGGTCGCCATACTTCTCGACGAACAGCTTGTTGAGCGCGGTGAGGAACTTGCCGCCGATGTCGCCCTTGAGGTCGATGCGGCCGACAATGTCGATCTTCACGCCTCTGGCCAGCGCCCGGTCGAAAGCCAGCGCGAGCTTCGGCGTCAAGTTCAGGTACGGGTTGACGATCTGGATATGGTGCTCGGCGGTGTCGATCAGCTCGACGAAATAGCTCTCCAGCGCGTGCCCGTCTTCATAGGGCACGGAGATGAAGTGTCGGGCGACGCCTTGCGGAAGCCGGCCACTGGCGCGGACCGGGATCGAAAACGGTCGCGAGATGTTGGTGTCGGCGTCGCGCAGCCACACGGTCGAAAGATGCGCGGCCAGTGTCTCGATGGTCGACGGATCGGCGATCTCGACGTCGAAATCGCTCCAGTTCGAATAGTAGTTCAGCGAGAAGCCGTCGGTCCTGCCGTATTGCTGCAGGTCCGGATAGCGCGACAGGTCGACCGGCTTGTGGAACAGGAAGCCGTCATGGATGTTGCGGCCGCCGATGATGACGCGCGATCGGCCGGGATCCTCGGCCAGCGTCGCCAGCATCTTGACGTGGTGGGTCTTGTGCAGCTGTGAGATCTGCTCGTCGATCGGCGCGCCGTGGTCGGCCCGCCAGCGGTATTCCTGAAGCTGGACATTGGGGAATTCGGCCGCCAGCCGGTGCAGCAGGGCGTCGTCCTTCTCGCGCTCCAGCACGTCGGTCACCAGAATGCGCACCTTGGTGCCCAAGGCGGCATGATGGCGGATCAGCCGCTCGATGATGCGGCCGGAAAAGTCCGCCTTGAACTCCAGCGACGACAGATAGATCAGCCTGAGTTTCGGCGCGTGCGAGAAATCGAGCGGCTGCTCGGGATCAGCCTTGTCGAACGCGCTGTCGGGAAGCCGCTCTCCCAGCAGCGCCTCGACCTTGGCGTTGAAGCCGTCGCGCGACTTGCGCAGCAGCAGCGGTTTGCCAAGTGGCAGCGCGCAAGTCTGCGACAGCCAGCGGCCGGCGTAGAAAACGCGGTCGAGCTCCTTGAGCCCATCGGGATCGGGCACCGGGCAGCGGTCGTAGCGGCTGTCGAGTGCGGCGACCCAAGGGTCGGCAACCTCCTCGCGGAAAATGGTCAGCGGCGCGCCGGCCGGCGCCAGGCCGGACCGGACGCTGAGGTCGCAGCGGCTGAGCGCCTCGCCGGGATAGAGGCTCGTGGATGCCTCGCCCGCCGGCAGGGTGAGATGGAATGCCGAGCCGGCGGCGATGGTGCTCGATCGTCCCGACGCGCGGATCGCCAACGGCCCATCGCAGGTGCCGCCGATGTCGAGGGGCTTCTGGCCGGCCTGGCTGAGCACAATCTCAACCGGGCGTGCCTCCAGTCCGGAAAAGCTGAATGTCTTGGGCGCAAAGGGTCGGGCTGCGGCATCGAGATAGAGTGTCTGCCGCGACATGCGCCAGCGCCCGGTGAAATGATCCTCGCCGGGTTTGCCGCGCGCCGGCGTCACCGCGGTCATGTTGAGCGGCTTTGCCAGCTGTTGCAGCGCCCGGTAGGTCGCCTGGAAACGGCTGTTATGAATGTCGCGCCAGTCATGCCCGAAACGGCCGGTGCCGTTCGTGCGGTCGAGCGCGTCGAGCCGGCTTTGGGCCAGCAGCGCCTGGAAGCGCTTCTCGTAAGCGCTGTCGCCGGCATAGAAGTAATGCGCGGTGGCGATCGCGGCGCCGGTGCTGTCGGCCGAGATCGGCGGCCGGTCGCAGGCATCGTCGCCTGGAAAGAAGGCGCAGGCGGAGCGGCCGGGCATGCCGGCGCAGCCGGCCATCGCCGCGAGCGCCAATCCGAACAGCGCTTTTGTTGCCGCGGACCTTACGTTCACCCGGTCGCCCCGTTCATCGCCTTGAGCTGAGCGGGGTCGCGCGGCGGCATGAAGCCTTGCGGAAAGACCTTGCAGACCGGGACGGCGAAAGTGGCGATCAAAAGCTCGGCCTCGTTGCGCATCGTCCTCGGGGCGGTCTTGTCGTCGCGGATCACTTTCGCCGAGGCGACAAGCGCACCGTCGCAGTCGCAATGGTTGCGGCGGGCGCTGTTG
>NZ_RZOS01000273.1:0-7756 GCF_004022605.1 Mesorhizobium sp. M4B.F.Ca.ET.089.01.1.1 | reverse complement strand
AGGATGCCTCGACCAACAACCCGCTGCCGGCGCTGCAGGCGGTCGGCGAGACAAAGCTCGCGCTGCTGGTCGGCCCGGAGGGCGGCTTTTCCGACGACGAGCGCAAGATGCTGAGGGCATTGCCTTTCGTCACCGCCATCCCGCTCGGTCCGCGCATCCTGCGCGCCGACACCGCCGCCGTGGCCGCGCTCGCGGTGATGCAGGCCACGATCGGCGACTGGTGATCAAATCCAGTTGAGCCTTGGCTCAGGATTTTTCGCTTGATCGGCTACTGACATTTCGTCCATTTAGCGCCCGGCGGCGAGATAGCCGCTGCGGAGGGCTTCCCATGGCGCGCGACACAACCGATTTCCGGCCCATCGAGGGCGTCGACGAGCTCGTCGCCTATCTTGCCGAAGGCAACAAGCCGCGCGAGCAATGGCGCATCGGCACCGAGCACGAGAAGTTTCCGTTCTATGTCGACGGCAACGCGCCGGTGCCGTATGGCGGCGAGCGCGGCATCCGCGCCATTCTCGAAGGCATGCAGCAAAAGCTCGGCTGGGACCCGATCCTGGACGACGGGCGCATCATCGGCCTGGTCGAGCCGACCGGCCAGGGGGCGATCTCGCTGGAGCCCGGCGGCCAGTTCGAACTGTCGGGCGCGCCGCTGGAGTCGATCCACCAGACCTGCCGCGAGGGCAACGCGCACCTCTCCCAGGTGCGCGAGATCGCCGAACCGCTGGGCATCCGCTTCCTCGGCCTCGGCGGCAGCCCGAAATGGTCGCTCGCCGAAACGCCGAAAATGCCGAAGTCGCGCTACGAGATCATGACGCGCTACATGCCGAAGGTCGGCACCAGGGGCCTCGACATGATGTACCGCACCTGCACCATCCAGGTGAACCTTGACTTCGAGAGCGAGGCGGACATGCGCCGCAAGATGCAGGTCTCGCTCAAGCTGCAGCCGCTGTCGACGGCGCTGTTCGCCAACTCGCCCTTCACCGAAAGCCGGCCGAACGGACTGCAGAGCTGGCGCGGCGATATCTGGCGCGACACCGACAACCAGCGCTCCGGCCTGCTCGAATTCTGCTTCTCGCCCGATTTCGGCTTCGCCGACTATGTCGAATGGGCGCTCGACGTGCCGATGTATTTCGTCATCCGCGACGGCCACTATCACGACATGACGCACATCACCTTCCGCCAGTTCATGGCAGGGGTCGCCCGCAATGAGGTCCCGGACGGGCTGCCGACGATGGGCGACTGGGCGAACCATCTGTCGACGCTGTTCCCCGACGTCAGGCTGAAGCGCTTCCTCGAAATGCGCGGCGCCGACGGCGGGCCGTGGCGGCGCATCTGCGCGCTGCCGGCCTTCTGGGTCGGGCTGCTCTACGACGAGGCGGCGCTGGAGGCCGCCGAGGCGCTGACCGCGAGCTGGACCTACAAGGAAGTGCTGGCTATGCGCAACGCGGTGCCGGAGCTGGGCATTTCGGCGCCGTTCCGCAACACGACCCTGCGCGATGTCGCCCGCGACGTGCTCGCCATTTCGCGCTCGGGGCTGAAGAACCGCGCCCGCAAGAACCGCGACGGCTATGACGAGACCTCGTTCCTCAACACGCTGGACGAAGTCGTGGCGCGAGGCACGACCAGCGCCGAGGAAATGCTGTCGGCCTACCACACGCGCTGGGGAGGCTCGATCGAGCCGGTGTTCATGGAATATGCTTACTGACCCTTCGCCGTCCGCCCGGCGGAGAGGGCGGCAAAAGCCGCTTCAATCAGCGATGGAAACGAACTAGGCTTCTCCAACGAGGATGTTCCCGGAGGAGAACCCAATGCCTTCCCTGTTCGACATATTCGCCCAGGCCCAGAACGGCGCCGGCATGCAGGCGCTGGCTCAGCAGTTCGGGCTTTCGATGCAGCAGACCCAGGCCGCGGTCGAGGCGCTGCTGCCGGCCTTTTCGCAAGGGCTGCAGCGCAACACGGCCGACCCCTACGGGCTCGGCGCTTTCATGACGGCGATGGCGAGCGGCCAGCACGCCAAATATTTCGAGGACGCGACCCGGGCCTTCTCGCCGCAAGGCATCAACGAGGGCAACGGCATTCTTGGCCATCTGTTCGGCTCGAAGGAGCTGTCGCGGGCCGTCGCCAGCCAGGCCGCGCAAGCGACCGGTCTCAGCCAGCAGGTGCTGCAGCAGATGCTGCCGGCGATGGCCTCGATGATGATGGGCGGGCTGTTCAAGCAGACCACCAACCAGATGCAGGCGGCGGGCGGCTTCGGCGGCGGCGGCAATCCGCTCGGCGAGATCATAGAGCAGATGATGCGACAGGCGGGCGGCAGCGCGCAGCAGCCGCAACAGGCGCCCAATCCCTACGGCGACAACCCGCTCGGCAAGGTGCTGCAGGACATGTTCGGCGGCGGCGCGCAGCAGCCGCAGAGCCAGCCGCAGCAGGCGCCCAATCCCTATGGCGACAACCCGCTCGGCAAGGTGCTGCAGGACATGTTCGGCGGCGGCGCGCAACAGCCGCAAGGCCGGACGCAGCCGCAGACGCAAAGCCCCTATGGCGACAACCCGCTGGGCAAGATGTTCGAGGAGATGCTGCGGCAAGGTGGCGGCGGTTTCGGCTTACCCGGGACCGAGCCAGCGCCGCAGCAACCGCAGGCGTCTCAGCCACGCCAGGCGCCACAGCCGCAGACCAATCCGAGCGGCAGGCCGCGGAACCCGTTCGACGATATCTTCGGCAAGATGTTCGAGACCGGTGCGCAGCAGCGCGACGAGTATCAGAAGGGCATGGAGACGATCTTCGATCAGTTCAAGCGGGGCATGGATCGACGATAGCCCGAAAAGAAAGCCCGGTCCTTGGGAGGACCGGGCAGCGTGCAGGCAGGCCGGGGGGAACCGGCAGGGAGTGGGAGCCTGCATGAACCTTGGTCGCCGCGCCCCTTGAAAAGGTTCAGGGCGACCGAATGCGCCAGCCGGCTCGATCAAGCCACCTTGCGGGCGAGATCCTCGATCGTGTCGACCCGGTCGCTGGCGATCGCGCGCAGCTTCACGGTCGGATCACGGCCAAAGGGCACGGCAACGGCCACGTGGAGGTCGGCGCGCGTCAGGCCGATGTCGGCGAGCTCGGCGTCCGACATCTCGCCGAGGCGATAGAATTCGCGGCGGTTTTTCCAGGCGCGGTAGGCATCGGCGACGGCATTGAGCACGCGCGTCGCAACGGCCGGACGCGTGGTGATGCGCGAGGTCTCGGTGGCGAAATCAAACGTGGTCATGTCAGTCTTCCTTCAGAGTCGAGCAGACGAAGCCGGGCAAACGTCGCTGGGAGGAGCGCCGTTCCGGTCTCGATTCACATGCCTTCATGTGGATGTTGGAGAATGTGCCACCGTGCGATTGATTAATCCAACGAATGTTTCTAATCTTTAGCATCAACATCAATGATGGATTGGACCGATGAAAGCGCCGCTCGATCTCGATCAGTTGCAGACCTTCATCTCGATCGCCGATACCGGCAGCTTCACCCGCGCGGCGGAAGAGGTGCACCGGACGCAGTCGGCGGTGTCGATGCAGATGCGCCGGCTGGAGGAGCGGATCGGCAAGCCGCTGTTCGAAAAGGACGGCCGCACCAACAAGCTGACCGAGGAAGGCGACAGGCTGCTTTCCTATGCAAGGCGGCTGATCTTCCTCAACCGGGAGACGCTGGCCGCCTTCGACGACAAGCGGCTGGAAGGCACGATCCGCATCGGCACGCCGGACGACTACGCCGACCGCTTCCTGCCCGAGATCATGGCGCGCTTCACGCGCTCCAATCCGCGGGTCGAGCTGACCGTCATCTGCGAGCCGACGCCCGGACTTGTCGAACACATCAAGCGCGGCAATCTCGACCTGGCCCTGGTGACGCACAACGACACGCGCGGCCAGTCGGAAGTGGTGCGGCGCGAGCCGCTGTTGTGGGTGACCTCGGCCAACCACGCCACGCATGAGCAGGAAATCCTGCCGATGGCCTTCGGCCGGCCGAACTGCATCTGGCGCCGCGCCGCCGTCGACGTGCTCGACCGGCAGAACCGCGAGTACCGCATCCTGTTCTCGAGCTTCTCGGCGACCGTCATCACCGCCGCGGTGCTTTCCGGCCTCGCGATCTCGGTGCTGCCCGAATGCGCGCTGCGGCCCGGCATGCGCGTGCTCGGCGAGGCCGACGGCTTCGGCACCCTGCCCGACTGCCGCATCGGCATCATGCGCGGCCAGACCTCACAGCCGGAGATCGTCGACGCGCTTGCCCGCCACATCTGCGAAAGCCTCGACAACATATCGGTGCCGCTCGGCGAAGAGACGGGAAGCTTCGATTTCGCCGCGCTCGCCTTCACCAAGATGAAGCGGACCAAGCCGAACCAGATCATGCCGGGCTGGTAGGGTCTTTCCTAGGCACGCGCGGCCGCCGGCACGACGTCGTGCGGCGAAGCCAGGCCGGAAAGGCCGAGCAACTGGGCCGGTTCGAGCGGTGGTGACAGGAAATAGCCCTGGAACTGCCGGCAGCCCATGGCAACCAGCAGAATCTTCTGCGCCTCGGTCTCGACGCCCTCGGCGGTGACGTCGACGCCGAGCGCGACGGCGAGGTCGATCAGCGCCTTGACGATCGCCGCCGCATTGGCCTCGCCGTCGAGCAGCCGCACAAAGGAGCGGTCGATCTTGAGCTTGTCGATGGCGTGGCGGCGCAGATAGCTCAGCGACGAATAGCCGGTGCCGAAATCGTCGAGCACGATGCCGACACCGGACTCGCGCAAGGCCGTCAGAGCCGCCCGCGAGGCATCGCTGTTTTCCAGAAGCACGCTCTCGGTGATCTCGAGTTGCAGGCGCTGCGGCGCCAGGCCGGTATCGGCGAGGATCGATGCAACCTGTTCGGCAAAGCCGGCGTCACGCAACTGCAGCGGCGACACATTGACGGCCAGCCACGGCAATTCGGTGCGCACGGCGAAGCGGCAGGCTTCCTGCAGCACCCATGCGCCGAGCTGGCCGATCATGCCGCGCTCCTCGGCAATGGCGATGAACTGTGCCGCCGGCAAGGCGCCATGCACCTCATGCCCCCAGCGGATCAGCGCCTCCGCGCCGAGGATCGTCTTGCCGTTTGCCGCGAACACCGGCTGGTAGGCGAGCCCGATGCCGGTACCGCCATCGAGGGCCTTGCGAAGCTCGGTCTCGACCTTGCGCTTGCGCAAGAGAAGGTCGTCCATGTCGCCGGCGAAGACCTGGTGCCGGCCGCGGCCATTCTTCTTGGCCTCGTAAAGCGCGATGTCGGCCTTGCGCAGCAGATCGTCGGCATCGATCTCGGCGCCGACCGACAGCGCGATGCCGATGCTGGCGCTGATGAAGACCTGATCGTCGATCAGCTTGAACGGCTCCTGCAGCTTCTGCAGCAGCCGCTCGGCAATATCCTCCGCGGCGCGGATATCGCGGATGTCGATGAGGATCAGCGCGAATTCGTCGCCGCCCAGGCGCGCCACGGTGTCGACTTCACGAACGGTATGCTGGAGCCTGGCCGCCGTCTGGCGCACCAGTTCGTCGCCAGCCGGATGTCCGAGCGTGTCATTGATATGCTTGAAGCGGTCGAGATCGAGGTAGAGCAGCGCCACTTTCCCCATATCGTGACCGGCCGTGTCGTGGGTGGTCCTGAGCAGGGCCCGCCGGAGCCGATCCTCGAACAGGGCGCGGTTGGGCAGACCCGTGAGCGTGTCGTGGAAAGCGAGGTATTGCGCCTCGTCCTGGCTGGTCTGCAGCGCCGACGATGCGCGGCGCAGGCGGCGCAGCAGGAAGGCGAGCACGCTCGCCGCGAGCAGCAGGCCGATTACCAAGGCCGGGGCCGCCTTGCGCACCAGCGTCAGGCCGGGCCGTTCCTGGTCCCAGCCGATATAGCCGAGGATGACACCGCGAGAATCCAACAGCGGAATGGCAGCCGAGCCGGTCGGCTGCGACAGCGGCAGAAGATGTGCGCCGTCCAGCAGATATTTTTCGGCGATCTTGCCGATCACCTTGTCGCTGATGAACTCGACCGAGATGTGGAGGTATTCGCTGCCCGGTGCCTGGGTGAGCCGGTTCGTGCTGGGGACGAGCGGCATGATGCTGAGAATGGCCGGCTTGCCGCCGAGCGCCACCAGGTCTTCGCCGACCATCTTCGCCGGCGCGGCCGAAGCGTCCTCGCTCGGCGGCTCGGCCATCTTGGCGCGCAGACTTTCGATGGTGGGCAGCAATGCGGGCTCGTCCTCGCCATAGACGGACGGGTCGAGCACCTTGCCTTCCCGCATGGCGTGAACCGGATGGTTTGCGGCATCCAGCACATAGACCCGGTTGTGGCCGTAATAGGAGTACATCCAGACGCTGAGGTTCTCCTCTATCCAGGCCTGGTTTCCCGCCTTCACGTTGATGATGGAATCATCCCAGACGGTCACGCTCTCCTGCTCGCGCTCCACCGCCGCGATCTGATCCTTCAAACCATTGGCAAAGAATATCTTTTGCCGCTCGAGCGAGACATGATCGGCCTGGGCAGTGGCGTAGAAGCCGAAGCCGACGACCATGGCCAGCGCGAAGGCGGCGAGCATCAGCACGGTCAGCGTGACCTGATGCGTCAATGGGCTGTTGCTTGCGCGTGCGCTCATGCGTTCCTGGCCAGCTGCGTTGCCGACAAGTCAAAGCAAATCGGGCTTAAGATCGCGTTATAATATTAGCGCGGATTGAGCGCCGCCTTGACGCGGACGGGCAACCACCCCTCAATCGGCCCATGAGCGATACGGCATCCGAATCACGCAGCAATGCCACCGAATACACGGTGAGCGAGATTTCCGGCGCGCTGAAGCGCACGGTCGAGGACGCGTTCGGCAATGTGCGGGTGCGCGGCGAGATTTCCGGCTACCGCGGCCCGCATTCGTCCGGCCACGCCTATTTCGCATTGAAGGACGACCGCGCGCGGCTCGATGCCGTGGTGTGGAAGACCACGATGAGCCGGCTGAAATTCCGCCCCGAGGAAGGGATGGAGGTGATCGCCACCGGCAGGCTGACGACCTATCCCGGCAAGTCCAACTACCAGATCGTCATCGACAATCTGGAACCGGCCGGTGCCGGCGCGCTAATGGCGCTGCTCGAGGAACGCAAGCGCCGGCTGCAGGCCGAGGGCCTGTTCGATGCCGGCCGCAAGCGGCGGCTGCCGTTCATGCCCGGGGTCATCGGCGTCGTCACCTCGCCGACCGGCTCGGTGATCCGCGACATCATCCACCGCATCAAGGACCGCTTCCCGCTGCACGTACTGGTCTGGCCGGTCAGGGTGCAGGGCGAGACGGCGGGCGCGGAAGTGACCGCCGCGGTCAACGGCTTCAACGCGCTCGCCCGGGATGGCGCCATCCCTCATCCCGACGTGCTGATCGTGGCGCGCGGCGGCGGCAGCCTCGAGGATCTCTGGGGCTTCAACGACGAGGGCCTGGCGCGCGCGGTCGCCGCCTCGCGCATTCCGGTCATCTCCGCCGTCGGCCACGAGACGGACTGGACGCTGATCGACTTCGCGGCCGACATGCGGGCGCCGACGCCGACGGGCGCGGCCGAGATCGCCGTGCCGGTCAGGGCCGACCTCGAAGCGACGCTGGCAAGCCTCGCAGCACGGCTCAGAGCTTGCGCCTCGCGCAATCTCGAACGCAAGCGCCAAGCGGTGCGCGCGGCGGCGCGGGCGCTGCCCTCGCCCGACCAGTTGTTGGCCCTGCCACGCCGCCGCTTCGACGAGGCGACGAGCCGGCTCGGCCGGGCCC
>NZ_RZOS01000272.1:0-7756 GCF_004022605.1 Mesorhizobium sp. M4B.F.Ca.ET.089.01.1.1 | reverse complement strand
ACCGAGAACTGATTTGCCTGGAGTGACTTGGCAGCGGCGCGGCTTACTGGTCGCCGCCGCCCTTCGTCAGGATGTCGTCGGCGAGCGAGATGGCCGTGCGACGGTCGGCTTCGCCGGCGGCGGCGAAGGCCTCTTCCTGCATGCTGCGGATCCACGGCTGGTCGGCCGGTGCGGCACGTTCGAGTGCGGCCGTCATCATCGCCAGGCCGCGCACCACCTTGCCGCTCTGGAACAGGAGGTTGCCGAGCGTCGCCTGCGCGCCGGCATGGCCCTTCTCGGCCGCCAGTTGGAGCCAGCGCCCGGCCTGCTTGACGCTTGCCTTGACGCCGCCCTCGCCTTTCAGGAACATCTGCCCGATCTCGAACTGGGCGTTCGGATTGCGGTAGTTGGCGGCGGCGCGCATGTAGTATTCCTGCGCGGCCACCTCGTTCTCGGTGACCGGGCTGCCGGGTATGCCCTTGCGCAGATAGTCGCCGAGCGCCACCAGCGCGTCGGAGACATAGCTCTCCTCCGGCGATCCCGGCTCGACGTCCTGATCGACGATCTCCGAAAAGAACTTGAAGGCCGCGTAGTCGTCGCGCGCCACGCCGTCGCCTTCGGCATACATGCGCGCAAGCTTCCAGGTAGCGCCGATCTGGCCGTTCTCGGCGGCATATTTGTAGGCCTCGACCGCCTGGTCCTTGTGGCCGTTCTTGTAGGCGGAAAAGCCGAACTGGAACACCGCCCACGGGCTGGATTGGGGCTTCACGCCGGTCTTGTCGTCGAACACCTTGTCGTCGAAGGCCACGGCCTGGCCCACGGCGCCGAAGGTCGCGCCAAAAGTGGCGAACACGACCAGTGCCGAAAAGACAGACGACCTCAACACCTCAGATATCCGCATAGCAATGTGTTTCTTTCGCACCGCCCGGATGGGTCACCGCACCGTCGCGGGCCGATCCGACCGTCTGCGCATATTTCCAGATCGCGCCCGACTGATAGTCGGTCTTGCGCGCCTTCCACGTCTTCTTCCTCGCCGCCAGTTCGGCGTCGGACAGCGCCACCTCGATCGTGCCGTTGACCGCATCGATCGAGATCACGTCACCGTCCCTGATGAGCCCGATCGGACCGCCGACAGCCGCCTCCGGCCCGACATGGCCGATGCAGAAGCCGCGCGTCGCGCCCGAGAACCGTCCGTCGGTGATCAGCGCCACCTTGCCGCCCATGCCCTGGCCGTAGAGAGCCGCCGTCGTCGACAGCATTTCCCGCATGCCCGGACCGCCGCGCGGACCCTCGTAGCGGATGACGAGAACCTCGCCTTCCTTGTAATTGCGCTGCGTGACCGCTTCGAAGCACTCCTCTTCCGAATCGAAGCAACGCGCCGGACCCGAGAATTTCAGTTCCGACATGCCCGCGACCTTCACGATCGCGCCTTCGGGGGCAAGGTTGCCCTTCAAACCCACCACACCGCCTGTCTTGGTGATTGGCCGGTTGGCGGGACGGACCACATCCTGGCTGTCATTCCAGGCAACATGCTGCATGTTTTCGGCCAAAGTACGGCCGGTCACCGTCATGCAATCGCCGTGCAGATAGCCATGGTCGAGCAGCGTCTTCATCAGCAGCGGAATGCCGCCGGCCTCGAACATGTCCTTGGCGACATATTTGCCGCCGGGCTTGAGATCGGCGATGTAGGGCGTCTTCTCGAAGATCGCGGCGACGTCGAAGAGGTCGAACTTGATCCCGGCCTCATGCGCGATCGCCGGCAGGTGCAGCGCGGCATTGGTCGAGCCGCCGGTGGCGGACACCACGGTCGCGGCGTTCTCCAGCGACTTCAGCGTGACGATGTCGCGCGGCCGGATGTTCTTCGCGATCAGCTCCACGACCTTTTCGCCGGAGGCGTAGTTGAAGCGGTCGCGCATCTCGTAGGGTGCCGGCGCGCCGCAGGAATAGGGCAGCGCCAGGCCGATCGCCTCGGCGACGGTGGCCATCGTATTGGCGGTGAACTGGGCACCGCAGGAGCCGGCCGACGGACAGGCTGCCTGCTCGATCTCGAGCAGCTCTTCATCGCTGATCGTGCCGACCGAATGCTGGCCGACCGCCTCGAACACGTCCTGCACGGTGATCTGCCGGCCGCGATAGCTGCCGGGAAGGATCGAGCCGCCATAGATGAAGATCGACGGCACGTTGAGGCGCACCATGGCCATCATCATGCCGGGCAGCGACTTGTCGCAACCGGCAAGACCGACCAGCGCGTCGTAGCAATGGCCGCGCATGGTGAGCTCGACGGAATCGGCGATCACCTCGCGCGACACCAGCGACGACTTCATGCCCTGGTGGCCCATGGCGATGCCGTCGGTGACGGTGATGGTGCAGAATTCGCGCGGCGTGCCGTTGGCGGCGGCGACGCCCTTCTTGACCACCTGCGCCTGGCGCATCAGCGAGATGTTGCAAGGTGCCGCCTCGTTCCAGCAGCTGGCGACGCCGACCAGCGGCTGCGCGATCTCGGCCGCAGACAATCCCATGGCGTAGAGGTACGAGCGATGCGGCGCGCGCGCCGGACCCACGGTCACGTAGCGGCTGGGCAGCTTGGCCTTGGAGATAGCTCTGGCGTCCATACTCGTCCTTGCCGCGGGCGGTGCGGCCTGCCCCATCGCCGAGCCTTTTGGCGCGTGTCCCGAGACCATTTCGAGGTGCGCCGGGTTTATGGCGGGAAATGGGCAATCCCCCTGGCCGGAACTGTAGCGCTGGGGTTGTTCATAAAGTGTTGCTAAAACGTCACAATTGTGAGGGGCGCGGGATGTGCGGCTTATCTGCAACGCAGGCAGCTACGGGCGTGGTCAGTTACTGTCTAGGCAACGAAAAAGGCCGGGCATTGCCCGGCCTTTTAGTCGAATTTTCAGATACTTAGAACTTGATCTTGACACCGCCCGAGATCGCCGTGACCAGATCGTTGCCGAAGTCGTAGCTGGCGTCGGTGCCCGCCACATAGCCGTTCTCACCGGCCAGCGTGCCCGAATGGCCGCTGGTCATGACACCGATCGCGCCGGCCAGACGAACCTCGATGTTCGGCTTTGGCGTGTAGGCAACGCCGCCGCCCAATGTCCAGGTATCGGTCTGCGAGCCGTAGCCATGCGAAGTGCCGCGATCCCAGGAAAGCTGACCGGCTGCGGCCCACTCATCGTTGAACTTGTGGCCGATGCCACCCGTTACCGTCCAGCCATCCCGATACATCAGGTCAAGTGAGGTCACTTGTCCCGGACCATTCGTGAAGCAAAGTGCAGCTGGAGCCAAGGTCGGGCAAATCGGAACACTTTGCAGCACGCTCCAGTTCACCCACTTGATCGACCCGAAAGCCAGCCAGCCGGGCGCGATGCCCGACTGCAGTTTCAGTTCCAGCGAATCCGGCATCGACTGCGTTGGCGAGTAGATCGCCGTAGAACCCAGGGGAGTCGTCAGCGAACCAGAGATGTTGTCGAGCTTGACCTGCGAATTATAGACAAGGCTAGCACGCAACGCGATGTCCGGAATTTCGTATGCGAGCCCGGCTCGCCAGCCCCAACCGCTGCTCGACAGATCGACACGTCCGGTCGCTATAGGGAACAGCGACACCAGCCCTTCCTTGAAGCCATACACTTCCTGATAAAAGACGCCGCCAATGAAACGGAGTTGGCCTTTTCCGGCATCCATCTTATAGGAACAGGTGGCCGCGTAGTTGTCGCTCTTGATATCGGTTTCGATATTGGAGATCGCGCCGTTCCACATGCCAGGTGCTACATGTGCGCCCCAAGGCTGCGAATAGTCGACCATACAGTCCACGCCTTGCACAACCTGGACCTTGGCTCCGATCCGCGGGACCCAGTATGGCTCCGCTCCATCGGCCGTGGTACCCAGGCCGAGATCGGCCCCACCAGGACCGCGCGCATTCTTGTATTTGCGGTCGGGCATCACATAGGTCGCTTCGGCCTCAGTGGCGAACGGTGCCGGATCGAACAGGAGATCGATGTCGTAGCCGCCCCGCTCCAGGCCGCCAGCACGCGCCGGATGCATCGCAGATCCGATCAGAGCCAGCGAAAAACACCCCGCCCCCAGCAGTGCTTTCAAACGCAAATTGTTCATGGATGTCCTCCCCGAAATACTAGTGGATCAAGCTAGAACCAATTCGGGTTAACGGCGCAACAATGAATTCGGAAGGCGTACATGTACACCTTGGCCGGCCGCCTTTGGGGCCTATCGGCGCATGCCGCCGCCTAGCCGAAAAATGGCTTTGCCAAGGCAACTCGGCGGAAAAAATCTGTGAAACCTGTCACAAAAAGCTCAAAAACAAGGTCTTTCGGGGCCATTTGGCCCCATTGTTACATTATGGCAACAATGGGGCTAAAACTTTCCGTTTACGTCAAAATTAACCCAACGGCATGGCCGTTTTCGAGGCAATTGACCTACCGGAAACCTGCCTCCCAGTAGAGGCGAATCTTGACTTCAGCCGGCGTCGCGCACCCGGGTCAACGCCACCGAAAGCTTCTCCTGCGCCTCGCGGTATTCGGCCAGTTTTTCACGCTCGGCCTCGACCACTTCTTCCGGCGCGTTGGCGACGAATTTCTCGTTCGACAGCTTCTTGTGCAGGCGGGCGATCTCCTCGGTCACCTTGGCCAGTTCCTTCTGCAGCCGCGCCGCTTCCGCCGCGAGGTCGATCAGGCTGCCGAGCGGCAGGCACACCGTCGCCTCGTTGAGCACCATCTGCGCCGAACCCTTCGGCGGCGCGTCGACCAGCGCGATGTCGCCGACGCGCGCCAGCCGCTTGATGGCCTGGGCGTGGCGCTCCAGCCGCTCTTGCGTCAGCGTGTTGGCGCCGATCCCCATCAACGGCGCGATCGCCGCCGGCGGCACGTTCATTTCCGAGCGCACCGAGCGGATGCCGGAGACGAGATCGACCAGCCAGTTGATGTCGGCGGCCGCGTCCGCGTCCTCGAAGTCCGGCGACGGCCAGGCGGCGTGGCAAAGCAGCGAAGCGCGCTCCTGGCCCTCGCCGGCGGTCTGCGCCCACAGCTCCTCGGTCATGAACGGCATCATCGGATGCAGGAGCTTGTAGATCTCGTCGAGCACGAAGGCGACGCAGGCGCGGCTCTCGGCCTTGGCCGCCTCGTCCGTGCCCATGAATACAGGCTTCAGGAGTTCCAGGTACCAGTCGCAGAACAGGTTCCAGACGAACCGGTAGGCGGCACCCGCCGCCTCGTTGAAGCGGTATGTGGAAATGCCGTCGGTGATGTCGCGCGCCGCCCGCGTCAGCTCGGTGAGGATCCAGCGGTTGACCGCGAGCTTGGCGTCGTTCAGCCAGAAATCGTCATTGCGGGCCACCTCGTTCATCTCGGCGAAGCGCGTCGCGTTCCAGAGCTTGGTGCCGAAATTGCGGTAGCCGGCGATGCGCGCCGGATCGAGCTTCACGTCGCGCCCCTGCGCGGCCATCACGGCAAGCGTGAAGCGCAGCGCATCGGCGCCGTATTCGTCGATGAGCTCGAGCGGATCGATGACGTTGCCTTTCGACTTCGACATCTTCTGCCCGTTCTTGTCGCGCACCAGCGCATGGACATAGACCGTGTGGAACGGCTCCTCGTCCATGAAGTGCAGGCCCATCATCATCATCCGGGCGACCCAGAAGAAGATGATGTCGAAGCCGGTCACCAGCACGTCGGTCTGGTAGTAGGTCTTGAGCTCCGGCGTCTGGTCCGGCCAGCCCAGCGTCGAGAACGGCCACAGCGCGGAAGAGAACCAGGTGTCGAGCACGTCCTCGTCGCGGCTCAGGATCTCGCCCGGTTTGAAATTCTCGAGCTTGTCCTCGACCCATGCCTTCCACGGCCCCTCCAGCGCCAGGTAGTATTCGATCGCTGCGGCCAGCGCCTCTTCCTCGGTCTTCTCGACGAAGACGCGCCCATCCGGCCCGTACCAGGCCGGTATCTGGTGGCCCCACCAGAGCTGGCGCGAGATGCACCAGGGCTGGATGTTTTCCATCCAGTCGAAGTAGGTCTTTTCCCAGTTCTTCGGCACGAAGTTGGTGCGGCCCTCGCGCACCGAGGCGATCGCCGGCTTCGCCAGTTCGATCGTGTTGACATACCACTGGTCGGTCAGGAACGGCTCGATCGGCACGCCGCCGCGGTCGCCATGCGGCACCGTATGGCGATGCGCCTCGATCTTGTCGAGGAAGCCGCCGGCCTCCATCAGCTCGACGATCCTCTTGCGCGCGGCGAAGCGGTCGAGGCCATTGAGCTCGTCCCAGACGGCCTGGCGTTCCGGCGTCACTTCGAGGCCGGCGAGGAAATCCTCATTGTCGTTGAGGGTTATCGCCGCCTCGACGGTGAGGATGTTGATCGCCGGCAGCTTGTGGCGCTTGCCGACCTCGAAGTCGTTGAAGTCGTGCGCCGGCGTGATCTTGACCGCGCCCGAGCCCTTTTCCGGATCGGAATATTCGTCCGCCACGACGGGGATCCTGCGGCCGACGATCGGCAGGATGACGTTCTTGCCGACCAGATGACGGAAGCGTTCGTCGTCCGGGTGCACCGCCACCGCCGTATCGCCAAGCATCGTCTCGGGACGCGTCGTCGCGACCGTGATGAACGTCTTGGGGTCTTCCGGGTCGAAGACAGCCCCCTCGACCGGATAGCGGAAGTGCCAGAGATTGCCGTTGACCTCGTGTTGCTCGACCTCCAGGTCGGAGATCGCGGTGAGGAGCTTCGGGTCCCAGTTCACAAGGCGCTTGTCCTTGTAGATCAGCCCTTCCTTGTAGAGCGTCACGAACACTTCCAACACCGCCCTGGACAGGCCCTCGTCCATTGTGAAGCGCTCTCGGCTCCAGTCGGCCGAGGCGCCGAGCCGCTTCAGCTGATTGAAGATCGCGCCGCCGGATTGGGCCTTCCATTCCCAGACCTTCTCGATGAAATCCTCGCGCGAAAGATCGCGGCGGTGGATCTGCTTTTCCATCAGCTGGCGCTCGACCACCATCTGCGTGGCGATGCCGGCATGGTCCATGCCCGGTTGCCACAGCACGTTCTTGCCGCGCATGCGCTCGAAGCGCACCAGTATGTCCTGCAGCGTGTTGTTGAGCGCATGGCCCATATGCAGCGAGCCGGTGACGTTCGGCGGCGGGATGACGATGGTAAAGGCCTCCGCCCCCTCCTCCGCGCCTGCGCCGGCGCGGAAGGCATCGGCCTCTTCCCAGATTTTGGCGATCTTGGGCTCGACGGTTTTGGCGTCGTAAGTTTTTTCGAGCATGGGGAGCGGTCCGGGCTGTCGGGATTTGTTGGGTCCGGTGTAAATCGGAAGGCTGTGGGCAAGTCAACCGCAGGCGCGTGGCCGACGGCACTGCTGCTAGATAGTGGCAGGACAGATCAAGGCAACTCCCGGAGCCGAGCAGCGGCGTGGCTCTTGGGCCCCGGACGGCACCCCCCGTAGCTTGGCCACGCTGCTGTAGGGCGCATCGGCTGTTGCCCGGAGGGGCATTGCCCGCCTACGCCATCTCAACCCCGTAACGCGCCCATGCCAATGCTCGAACACCACAAGATACGCGATCAAGCCGTTGTTTCTTGAATACCAGGCGCCAGATTTCATCAGACGCTGCGGACGGAGCCATGGGGTGCCCGCACGTTCATCGTCAGCGATCCCGACGGCAACCTGATCTGCTTCGCCACCGGCTGAGCAACGGCAAAAAAGCGCCGCCCGAAGGCGGCGCTTTCATTTTGTTTGACCTGATCTACGAAAGCTACTACGCGCCGCGCGCGACGCGCTCTATTTC
>NZ_RZOS01000271.1:0-7774 GCF_004022605.1 Mesorhizobium sp. M4B.F.Ca.ET.089.01.1.1 | reverse complement strand
GGTCTCGAAGGAGTCGAGGCTCATAAGCCCGGCCAGCGGCAGCGCCAGCTCGGCGGTGATGACGCCATTGTCGGCCACCGCCATGCCGCCGCCCATCGCGATAAGCCGGTTGACCGCCACCGCCATGTCGGCGTCGGTGGCGCCGACCACGGTGATGTTGTGGCAGTCATGGCCGATCGAGGAGGCGATGGCGCCGCGCTTGAGGCCGATACCCCGCACAAAACCCTTGCCGATGTTGCCGTTCCTGCCGTGGCGCTCGACCACGGCGGCCTTGAGGATGTCGGCTTCGGGATCGGCCTGCAGGGACTGGTCGAGGACGGGCAGGGCGGCGTCCTCGCGGAAGGTGATGATGAGGCCGGGCTTGATCGCGATCACCGGCGTCTGGTTGCGGCCGGCCCTGGCCTCGACACGGAAGGCGTCCGCCGTGACCGGCCTCGCCTTCACCGAGCCGAGGCCGACCGGCGCCACCGTCCGCCGCGTCTCGAACAGCGCCGGGCTCACCAGCCGGCCGCCCGCGATGACGTCGCTGACGCGGCAGTCCTCGAGGTCGTCGAGCAACGCGATGTCGGCCCGCCAGCCGGGTGCCACCAGGCCGCGGTCGGTGAGGCCGAAGATGCGGGCAGCCGAATGGCTGGCGGCGCGGTAGACGTGATGCAGCGGCCGGCCCTTGGCGATCAGCCGCCGGATCGAGGAATCGAGATGGCCCTCCTCGGCGATGTCGAGCGGATTGCGGTCGTCGGTGCAGAGCGCGACGAAGCTCGACGTGTCGGCGTCGAGGATCTCGGCCAGCGCGTCAAGGTCCTTGGAGGCCGAGCCCTCGCGGATCAGGATCGCCATCCCCTTTGCGAGTTTTTCACGCGCCTCGGCGGCGGTCGTGGTCTCGTGGTCGGTGCGAATGCGCGCCGCCAGATAGCCGTTGAGCCGCTGGCCCCTGAGCAGCGGCGCGTGGCCGTCGATGTGGCCGTCGGAAAAGGCGTCGAGCTTGGCGATCATGCCTTCGTCGCCGGCGAGCACGCCGGGAAAATTCATCACCTCGGCGAGGCCGACCACCTTGGGATGGGAACGGAAGGGTACGAGGTCCTCCGCCTCCAGCCGCGCGCCTGAGGTCTCGAACGTCGTCGACGGCACGCAGGACGACAGGTTGACGCGCACGTCGAGGATGGTCCGCTCTGCGCAGTCGAGGAAATAGCGGATGCCTTCGACTCCCAGCACATTGGCGATCTCATGCGGGTCGCAAAGTACGGTGGTGACGCCATGCGGCAGCGCGCAGCGGTCGAATTCGAGCGGGCTGACCAGCGACGATTCGATGTGGAGATGCGTGTCGATGAAACCGGGCACGGCGAAGCGGCCGCGGCCGTCGATTTCCTCGGCCGCCTGATAGCGCGCATGGGTGCCGACGATGCGGTCGGCGACGATGGCGATATCGGTTTCGCTCACCGTGCCGGTGACGACATCGAGCAGCCGCACGTTGCGGACCACCAGATCGGCGGGCACCTCGCCGGAGCCGGCGCGGATCATGCGGGTCAGCAGTGTCTTCGAATCCATCGGGTGCTCGCTTGTGCGGGATGCTCGTCCACGCTCGGCTGAAGTGCGGAAGCGGTCAAGGGCCGATCAGCAGAACGCGGACATGACGATGAGCAGGTCTGTCATATGGAAGGCTGAGGCCTGCGCAGAGCGCTGCCATGAGGCAGGCCGTAGTGATCCTGATGCAACCGGAAGCAACCTTTTGACGCGCAAAATGCAATGGCCTGTTGCATTTCGGCCATACGTCTGTTCACGAATACGTGATATCAGCTACTCCGATATTAGCCACCTTTAATATTGGTCCGGGGGGATCTCATGCATTTCGTATCGTCGGCGAAAGCCGCGCTTGCTGCTGCTTGCCTCGCGAGCGTGGCGCTTCCAGCCATGGCCAGCGACTGGTCGGGTTTCTATGTCGGCGGCGGCGCGTCCTTCCGCAAGCACAAGGTCGACTTTCCGAACGGCATGGACCGGGTGATCATGGACGACACAACCGCGCCGGGCATCAGGCATTTCGAGAAGACCCCCGATCTCTCCCATGAGGGCAATACGGTCGACGGGCATGTGCTGGGCGGTTATCTCTTCCAGAAGGACCGCTTCGTGTTCGGTGCCGAGGCCGATTATGAGATCGGGTCCAGCTTCTCGGACGGCCGCACGCCAGGCATCCCGGCCTGTGCCAATGAGCCCGTCTTCACCGCCGGCCATTTCGGCTGCGTGGGTCTCTCGACCTTCTTCGACGACGTCAAGACGCTCGGCCATGTGCGCGGCATCGCCGGCGTCGAGATCACGCCGAGCCTGCTCGGTTTCGTCGCCGGCGGCCTCGCCATCGGCAAGAGCCCGGAGACGATCGGCGCCAGCGCCGGCGGCATGATGGCCTCTCCGCCGAGCACGCCGCTGATCGGTGCCGCCACCGTCCAGAGGTCCAACATGGCCGAGACCATCTATGGCTGGACCATCGGCGGCGGCCTGCAGGTCAAGGTCGGGCACGGCTTCCGGCTGCGCGGCGAATATATGTACGACAAGTACCAGGGCCACGACATCGCCGTCGGCGGTGCCGGCTTCGGCGGAACCATCGGCGAGCTGACCACCAACTCCTTCACCAGTCCCGGCAACCGCGTCGACTATTCCAGCCACACGGTGCGTCTGGCGGCCATCTATTCCTTCTCGGAAACCGATGATCCGGCCGAGCAGCCCGACTATCTGAAGAGCGACTGGTCGGGCGCCTATTTCGGCGGCGGCCTGTCGATGAGCCGCCACAAGGTGGGTTTCCCCGACGCCACCAACTTCCTCAACATGACCAACAACGTCACTCAGGGCTCGCTGCGGGTCGAGCCGTCCAACGAATTCGAGGGCGATTCGACCGGCGGCCATCTTCTCGCCGGCTACCAGCACCAGTTCGGGCGTTTCATCTTCGGCGCCGAGGGCGACGTCGAGCTGAACAACGTCTTCGATCACCCGAGGGGCCCCGGTGGCCCGGCCTGCCTGACGCAGCTCATCAATTTCCAGCAGCTCGGTTCCGGCCATGCCGAATGCATCGGCACCCAGCTGATCTTCTCCGACGTCAAGTCGCTCGGCCATGTCAGGCTGAAGGCGGGCTATGAGGTCACGCCCGCCCTGATGGCGTTCGTTTCGGGTGGCCTGGCCATTGGCAGGAGCCCCGACCAGATCGGCGCCGGCGCCTTCGGCTTCGTCGCCAACTCGCCGAGCTCGCCGCTGCTTGGCGCCGCCACCGTGCTTAGATCCAACATGGCCGAGACCGTCTACGGTGCCTCGATCGGCGGCGGCCTGGAGATGAAGGTGAGCGAGAACCTGCGACTGCGCGGCGAATATCTCTACGACAAGTACAAGTCGCTGGACATCGCCGTCGGCGGCGCCGGCTTCGGTGGCACCATCGGCGACATCACCACCAACTCCTTCGTCAGCCCCGGCACAAAGGTCGACATGTCCAACCAGACAGTGCGACTGACGGCCATCTATCAGTTCTAGAAGCAATACCAGGAAAAGTGCGTAGCGGTTTTCCGTCCGGAATTGTGTAAGTCAAATACTGGAGCCGCGCCGCTCCAGCCGGAAAGGCGGGCGCAATTGACGCGCGGGGCTTGTTGCGGCCGCATTTCGCGGTCACACTCCGGCCATGCCTTCGGGGCGCGCGACGGACCGTCCCAAATCGAATGACGGACAATTCCCGTCGAGGCCGGCCGCCATGCCATGCCGGCCTGACCGGATCCCCGACCGCCTCGCGCCGCATGCCGATGTCTGCGGCGGATGACCCTCGAAGGCAATCGCGGCCGCTCAGCTGACGTCGCAACGCAACCCGTCTCCCCGGGCAAGCGCAAGCTTTGCCCCCGGGAAACTCGTGGGGCTAGAGGCCTGTTCCTGCGGGTTCCGCTGAAACCAAAGCAAGACGCGAGGTCAAACGCGATGCATCCGATGCCCAGCCGGATTCCGGTGTCCATCATCATCCCGAACTACAACTACGCGCGCTTCCTGGAACGCAGCGTCGACAGCGCGCTCGGCCAGGACCATGACGATGTCGAGGTCATCGTCGTCGACGACAGATCGAGCGACGGTTCGGCGGCGGTCATAGAATCCTATGGCGACTCCATTCGCGCCTGCCTGCGGCCAAGGAATGGCGGCCATGCCGCCGCCTTCAACACCGGCTTTGCGGCAAGCTCGGGCAGGATCGTGCTGTTCCTCGACGCCGACGACTATCTCTACCCTGACGCCGTCTCCAGGATCGTCGACGCCTGGGATCCGGCGACCGCCCAAGTGCAGTCGCGGCTGCACATCGTCGACGAAGAACAGCACGTCAAGGATGTCTTCCCGCCGCCGGAACTTCCCTTCGACGACGGCGACGTGGTGCCGAAGCTGCTGCACAAGGGGCGCTACCAGACGACGGTGACCAGCGGGCTCGCCTTCGACCGCTCGACGCTGGAGACCATCATGCCGATTCCCGAAGCCGATTTCCGCCAGGGCGCCGATGGCTATCTGGCGACGCTGGCCCCGCTCTACGGCCAGGTACAGTCGATCGAGGAATGCGTCGGCGCCTACCGCATCCACGGCGCCAACCATTCCGTCTTCGGCGCCAAGCTTGCCGAGCGGGCGCGCTGGCGGGTGGCGCATGATTTCCACCGCATGGCGGCGCTGTCCGGCCAGGTCTCCGGCGTCGGCCTGGCGGTCGAGCCGTCCGAGACCGTCCTGCACGATACGCTTCATCTGGAGGAGCGGCTGGCCTCGCTCTGCGCCGACAGGGACCGGCACCCGGTGGCCAATGATTCCAAACTGGCGCTTGCCGCGCACGGCGCCGTCGCCAGCCTTGAAATGACGGCCTCGCTCAGGCGCCGAGCCATGCTCGCCGCCTGGTTCCTGTCCGTCGGCATGCTGCCCGGAAAGATGGCGCTCGCCGTGCTGTCCTGGAAGCTCGACGCTGCCTCGAGGCCGGCCTTCCTGGCGCGCCTCGCGAAAACCATCCGCCAGGCGATGGGGTAGGGGCGGCAGAAACGGCGCGGCAAGATCATGCACCGGCGGTTCTGCGGCTCACATGGCGTGCCGTCGCTGATCTGGCAAGACCCACGGCGGCCGCCGCCGGCCCTTACTTCAGCGCGATGCTCATGCCGCTGAGATCGGCATTGATTTGCAGGCCGACCTGCTTGCCCGAGAGTTCGAGTTGGGCGCCCCTGTCATTGGTCATGACGATGACCTGGGCGCCTTTGCCGAGCGCGCCGCCACCGCCTGCCGCACCGTAGACTCCGGTCACGTCCCGGGCGCGGCGAATGTGGCGCACGGTGCCGTGGAAATAGGTCTTGGAAGCCCCGAAGGCGAGGCCGCCCGAGACAGCGCCGACCGAGATCGGATAACGGCGACCATGGAAGGTGAGGGTGCCTTCGCCTCCGGCACCGCCGATGAAGAAGGCCGCCTTGTAGATGGCGAAGCGGATCGTGCCGCTGTCGGCATGCGCGACGCTGGCGACGCTGACTGCCCCGGCGGCGATGACGGCAACCGCGACTGAACGAATTCCGGACGAAATGTTCATGATGAGAACTCCTCATGATCGCCGCTTGCCCGGCCGGACCGGGCTCGTCAGCGTCGTATCAAGGTTACTGCTGAACAGTCTCGCTCCTCATTGGTTCCAGGCACGCCGCCTAAATCTGGCTGCGAGCGGTCGGCCACGGCTCACCGGCCCAGACAGCAAGGCGCGGCGCTGATCCGCGCCGTCTCGTCTAAGAAACGCTTAAGATGTGACCGCCCTTGTTAACCATCGATTAACTATCCGGTCGCCTTTAATTGGATGTTGGAGCATACGGTTTTTGGTAGCGAACAAGAGAGCGATTGCCCCTCAAGCGCGACTGTCACTTTGTCGGTGCGCGCGATGAGGAACTAGAAAAGCAGCGGAACACCGTTGTCTCCCGGGGAGGCGCCATCATCAGCGTTGATGAGGAGCGCCAAATGCAGATCGAAGAAGCAGTCAGTGCAGCGACAGCCGACGCCAGCGCGCTTCTGTCCTGTCTCGGCCAGCCGGTCGTCGCCTACCACGTCACGGAAATCATGCGGGAGACGGACGCTGCGCACGCGCGGGCGATGCAGCTCGCCTTGATGCGGCGAAGCATCGAGGCTCTCGTCGACGATGGCCTGGAGAACGTCGAAGCCGAACGGTTTGCATCGCAGTTCCATGGCCGGATTGGTTTGACCTGGGAACTTTTGCACCCGTCCAGCGGCGCATCGCACTGACCTGGACCAGGCCGGCGTCGATGCCGGCTCTGTCGCCTGCGGGCTATCTCTTCCGGTAGACGCTGATGTGGCGCCAGCTGCGGGCGTCAAACGGTTCGCGCTTCCAGCCGCCATATCGCTGGTCGAGCTTCAGCCCGGCGCATCTCGCCATCAGGTCGAATTCGGGCGGATGGGCCAGCCGCAGCCTGAGCGGAACCATGCGGACCATATCATTGCCGATATCGATGTGTGACAGGTCGAGCACCTGGCTGACCGGATCATATCTGCACGCCGCGATGTGGACCGATCCGGTGCCGGGATGTGAGACTTCGACGAAGCCGCCGTCGTCCCGCTTCGGCGCCGTGGGGACCCGGCATTCGAGCAGGAAAACGCCATCCTCATCAAGGTGCCGGGCCGCATTCTCGAAGCACCTGACCTGACCGTCCTGGGTGATCACGTTGCCGATCGAATTGAACACCAGATATACGACGCCGTAGCGGCGACCCATGTCGACCGCCGTCATGTCGCCATGGACGACCTCGATCTCCGATCCGCCCGGCTTCTGCCGCAGTACCTCGATCATGTCGGGCGAAAGTTCGATGCCGTCGACCCGCAGGCCGACGGCCGCCAGCGGCAGGGCGATCCGTCCTGTGCCGACGGCAAGCTCGAGGCAGTCGCGTCCACCCGCGATCTCCTTCAGGAATCGAACAGTCTCATCCTCGTCGCCGCGCAGCTCATCGTCGTAGCGCTTCGCAACGTCGCCGCGAAAGCTGTCTTCAGGCCTGAACCCTTCCATGTCGTGTTCTCCGGTAGCCGCCGCACCCCGCAAGGATGTGCAACGCCTCCGGCAAGCCTCGCGTTCCCGTGGAAATTCGCCAGGTGCTTCCCCGCATTTGAAGTCTGGACTTCATTTGAGAGAAGCATCTCCGCGATCACCGTCGATGCTCAGACATATGTAACATCCCAAGATTGAGATATATTGCCGCCGCATCCTTGGTCGGACGCTCGTGGAAGGGGGCACGACATGCAGGCAGTGCCGATATCGCATCCGGGGGAGCAACCTGCGGTCGGGACCATATCCTCCCTGACCGGATCCTCCCCGACCTTGTCATCCTTTACCGGCTATCCGGCCGCCGTGCTGTGCTGGCTTCTGTCGGCTGGCGTCTATATCGCGGCCAAGTGGGTGGCGCCGGAAATGCCGCCCTGGGGGCTATGCTTCTGGCGGCTGACGCTCGCCTGCGCCATCCTGCTGCCGATCGTGCATCGCCACCACGGCGCGATGATAACGCTGCTGCGGGCGCGGTCGCTGGAGATCGTCGCCGTCGGCGCCATCGGCCTCACGCTCTGCCAGGGCATGATCTATCGCGGCCTCAACGAGACCGATGCCAGCACCGCAGGCATCATCATGGCGCTGTCGCCAGTCATGACGATGGTGCTCGCCCGTTTCGTGCTTGGCGAGCCGCTCGGGCTTTGGAAGTCGCTTGGCGCGCTGGCCGCCCTTGCCGGGATGCTGGTGATCGTCGCGCATGGCGACCTGACGGCGCTGCTT
>NZ_RZOS01000270.1:0-7810 GCF_004022605.1 Mesorhizobium sp. M4B.F.Ca.ET.089.01.1.1 | reverse complement strand
GTTGTGGGTGCGGAAGGTGAGCGCGAAGCGGTTCTGGGCGTTGAGTCCGGCCAGCATGGCCTTCGCCTTCGGCTCGGCGTCGATGGCGGCCTGCAGGTCGGGCGGGATGGTCATCTCCTTGGCCGAATAGGCGCGCGCCCAGCGGCCGTCGGCCTTGGCCGCCTCGACTTGCCGCAGCCCATGTTCGGTCATGCGACCCGCCTCGACCAGGCGGGCGACATTGTCGACGTTGATCCTGCTCCAGGTGCTCTTGTTGCCGCGCGGCGTGTAGCGCTGCAGGTAGCTCTTGTCGTCCAGGCTCTTGCGCACCGCGTCGATCCAGCCGAAGCACAGCACGACGTCGATGGCGTCTTTCGGTGTGATCGAGGGCAAGCCGGAACCGACCTTGTGGATCTTGATCCAGACCTCGGTCTCGCTGGCGTGGTGACGGGCGAGCCAGGCACGGAAGCGCTCGGCATCGGCAAATTCATGCACCTTGCCGGGATCGACTTTTACGGGCGGCATCAGACGGGTCCTCGTTGCGCAGCGCCGAAACTGCCGATCTCCCCCCTTGTGGGGGAGATCGGCAGCTTCAACCTCACTGCAGATGCGGCTTCCTGAGAAAGCTGTTGCGGTCGGCGGATTTCACGCGGAGCCAGGTCTCGCGACCGTCGCGCACCACGCGCAGCGGAATTTCGGAGCCGGCGGGGTTTTGCCAGAGCTTGCGGTAGAAATCGGCAAGGCCGTCGACCTCGCCGTCCCTGACGTCGGAGATGATGTCGCCCTGGCGCAAGCCGGCCTTGGCGGCGGGGCCGCCTTCGGTGACGCTCATCCCCACCACCACGCCGTTCGACTCGGCCGAGAAGGCGCCGAGCCACGGGCGCGGCGGCTTGACCACCTGGCCGCGCGTCAGCAGGTCGTCGAGGATCGGCGGCAGAAGGTTGATCGGCACAATCATGTTGATGTCGGCGACTTCGCCGGCGCGGCTCATCTGCAGGCGCAGCGAGCCGACCCCCAGCAGGTTGCCGTCCTTGCCGAACAGCGCCGCGCCGCCCCATGAGGGATGGGCGGGCGCGATGAAGATCGCCTCGTCGAGCAGATATTCCCAATAGCCGGCGAATTCCTGCTTGGTGACGATATGAGAGCGCACGCTCTGGCCGATGCCGTCGACGAGCGTCACGGCGTCGCCGACCTTGGCCTTGTGGGCGTCGCCCAACGCCACCGCCGGCAGGCCGAGCGGCGACAGCGCCTGGACCAGGCCGAAACCCGATTCCTGGTCGTAGGCCAGCGCATGCGCGGGCACGACGCGGCCGTCCTGGTCGGTCAGCCAGACTTCCTCGGCTTCGGTGATGAGATAGCCGATGGTCAGCACCAGCCCGTCGTCGCGGATGACGACGCCACTGCCCTCGCGGCGCGTGCCTAGCGTGTTGGCGGTGAAGGCATCGTCGGGAACCGTGGCGCGGACGGCCACAACGGAGCGTGAAATCTGGTCGATGGTCATCGGTTCATCCTGGCAAGATCGTTTCCTCTATAGGTATGGCGGATGGGGGGACGCGCAAGGGTTGCTCTCCCCTTCGCCTTGCGGGTGAGAAGGGAAATGGCTGCGCCTCGACAATAGTTCAACAAATTTTGGACTTCCCTATTTGACGCGCGCTCGGTCGCACCTAAATTTAGCTCGAACCGACCGATCAACCCGCGCCCCGCCAAACCCAAAGGCCTCCCGATGAACCAATACACACCGCCGAAAGTCTGGACCTGGAGCAAGCCCAATGGCGGCACCTTCGCCAGCATCAACCGGCCGATCGCCGGCCCGACGCATGAGAAGGAACTGCCTGTCGGCAAGCATCCGCTGCAGCTCTATTCGCTGGCCACGCCCAACGGCCAGAAGGTGACGATCATGCTTGAGGAGCTTCTGGCGCGCGGCCACAAGGGTGCCGAATACGATGCCTGGCTGATCCGCATCAACGAAGGCGACCAGTTCGGCTCAGGCTTCGTCGAGGTCAATCCCAATTCCAAGATCCCGGCGCTGATGGACCGTAGCGGCGAGAAGCCGATCCGCGTCTTCGAATCCGGCGCGATCCTGACCTATCTAGCGGAAAAGTTCGGCGAATTCCTGCCGAAGGATCCGGCGGCGCGGGCCGAAACCTTCTCCTGGCTGTTCTGGCAGATGGGGTCTGCCCCCTATCTCGGCGGCGGCTTCGGCCATTTCTACGCCTATGCGCCCGAGAAGATCGAATATGCGATCGACCGCTTCGCCATGGAGACCAAGCGGCAGATGGACGTGCTTGACCGCAGGCTGGCGGAGAGCGAATACCTCGCCGGGCCGGACTATACGATCGCCGACATGGCGGTGTGGCCGTGGTATGGCGGCCTGGCCAAGGGCCGCAGCTACAACGATGCCCACCAGTTCCTGTCGGTGCATGAGTATGAGCATGTGCAGCGCTGGGCCGACGCCATCGACGCAAGGCCGGCGGTGAAGCGTGGCCGCATGGTCAACCGCCTTTCCGGCGACCCGGCCTTCCAGTTGCACGAGCGCCACGACGCCAGCGACTTCGAGACGAAGACGCAGGACAAGCTTCTGGCCAAGGCAAGCTGAGAGATGAGGAGCCAATCTCCGGGATTGGAGTTTGGCCCAGCAATTCCAGGAAGTGTGTTCAGTCTCAGCGTTTCCCTGAAACGCTGAGACGCCTTAAAGCATCGCCGACAGCAGCAGCATGGCGCCGACGCCCGCCATCAGCAGGCCCGGCCAGTTCCGCGACAGACCGAGGAAACCGAGTCCGCGCCGCCGCGGCTCAAGTGTCGGCGCGGCCAATCTTGACGCCGAGCGCTCGGTGGCTGTGCCGAGCGGCGTCGGCTCGCTGAGCCGCCCGCGCCCGAGCGCCGCGCCGGCCATATAGACGACGCCGGCAACGACCAGCAGCGCACCGATGAGGATCATCGTCATCCCTGCTCTCCTTGGGTTCAGAGCCCGGTGCGAATGAAACGCCAGGACGCCCCTGCAGGTTCCGGTGTCGCTGCCCCGCTACCCCAGCAGCTTCGCCAGCCGCGGAATGCCCTCGCCCACGGCGCGGCTGTCGGCGAGCGTGAAGCTCAGCCTGAGCGTGTTGCGGCCGGTGCCGTCGGCATGGAACGCATTGCCCGGCACGAAGGCGACGCGCGCTTCCTTGACGGCACGGGCAAGCAGCGCCGTGGCGTCGCTGCTCTCGGGCAAGGTGACCCAGACGAACATGCCGCCATCCGGCCGGCTCCACGTCACGCCCTCGGGCATGTGGGCCTCCAGCGCACCGAGCAGGCCGTCGCGGCGGGCGCGATAGGCGCCGATCAGCTTGTCGACCTGCTGGTCGAAGATCGCCTCGGCGGCGCGATGCATGGCCACCTGGTTGATCGAGGGGCTGTGCAGGTCGGAGGCCTGCTTCATCAGCACCAGGCGCTCCACCACGCGGCGCGGCGCGCAGACCCAGCCGACGCGCATGCCCGGCGAGAGGATCTTCGAGAACGAACCGCAATAGAGCGTGCGGGCATTGTCGATGCCGCCCGAGCGCTGGCCGTCCAGCGCCAGGATCGGCGGCACGCCTTCGCCGTCATAGCGCAGCGCGCGGTAGGCGGCGTCCTCGATGACGGCGATGTCGAGTTCGCCGGCGAGGTCGAGCACCGCTTCGCGCTGTTTCAGGCTGAGCGTCTCGCCGGTCGGGTTGGCGAAGTCCGGCACCAGGTAGGCAAACTTCACCTTGCCGCCGGCGGCGGCTGCCGCTGCGTGGTAGGCGGCGGGCGTCATGTTGCCGCCATCTGGGGTCAACCGGTCGTAGCGCGGCTCATAGGCGTTGAAGGCCTGCAGCGCGCCGAGATAGGTCGGCCAGGTGACGAGTGCGGTGTCGCCCGGCGAAAGAAACAGCTTGCCGAGATAATCCAGCGCCTGCTGCGAGCCGGAGGTGATGAAGATGTTGTGCTCATCGCAGGCGACGCCGAGCTTGCCCATCTGGCCCGCCAGCCATTTCCTGAGCGGCAGGTAGCCCTCGCTCACCTGGTACTGCAACGCCGCGCCCGCCTCCGGGCCGCCGAGCACCGAGGCATAGGCATCGCTGATGGCGTCGGCCGGAAACAGCGCCGGATCCGGAATGCCGCCGGCAAAGGAGATGATGTCGGGCTGGTCGAGCAGTTTCAGCAGCTCGCGGATTTCCGACGCCTTCATGCGCGAAGCGCGCGACGCCAACAGGTTCATCAGGGTCAAGGGCCACCTCCCAGTGGATAGTCATTCTTGCTCGGGCATGATCTTGTGCAAATCCGGATTCCCGGTTTCCGCGATCATGCGCATTTAGGTCAATGTAGCTGACCTATTATCAGGCTCCCTCGCCGGTTGGAATAGGCATAAGGGCGTTCCGCGTGGCCCAAGGAGAAAAAGGCATGTCAGCGACGATGCATGGAAAGTTGTTGCGCTTCATGCCCGTCGATGCAACCGCGCCTTGGGCGGGATTGTCGTCATATTAGAATAGGCGCATATTGCTGAAGGCCGAAGCGTCGCTCCGGTTGCAAGGCGCTGTCGGCATGGCTGCCGGGCGGTCGGGGCCACGTCAAACGTCAGTGAAAGGACAAGCAACTCGGGTGCTGCTCAAACAATCCAGCAGCCCGGGACAATGATATTTGGAGGAGATACCCATGAAGGTCACCGTGTTGGCAAATTATGCATCCCACGCCGCCAAAGGACTGATGCAAGGCTCGGACCGGCAAGCTGCAGTCAAGGCGCTTTTTGAAAGCGTCGGTGGCAAGATGACTGGCTTGATGTTCACGCGCGGCGCCTATGACGCCGTCGTCAATGGTGAGGTGCCGGACCAGGCTGCCGGGATGGGCATCGCCCTTGCCGTGCGGGGCGGCTCGTTGAGCGACTTTGTCATCCTCGAAGAACTCGACATGAAGGCCGTGCTCGCGGCCGCCAACAAGGCTGCCGGCGCCTACAAGCCAGCCGGCTGACCGCAACCGATCGGAGCAAGCCATGACCGCCTACAACGTCGTCCGCTTTCGCACCAAGCCTGGCAAAGAAAAGGCCTTCGTCGACGCACATGAGAAGATCTCGCTGACGGCCAAGGGTTTTCGCAAGGGCGCCCTGATCAAGACCGGCGAGCGCACGTTCTGCATGGTCGGCGAATGGGACGACATGGACAGCCTCGCGGCGGCGCGCCCGTCGATGATCGGCGTCCTCGACACGTTTCGCGATATGCTTGAAGACCTCGGCGGCGATCTCGGCGTGACCGACCCGGTGTCGGGGACGGTCGTCGCGGAAATAAACTAGGGCGCGTCGCCAATCTGCGATGGCCGGGCCGCCGGGCGCTCGGCCGTCGCCGTTCGGCTGGACGCGCGGCGGCATGTCGATCGCCGCGCGCCGGCCTCCTAGAACGGCAGCCGTATTTCGTGGGGCTGAACCGATTCCGTCCAGCCGATATCCTTCTGGGTCTCAGGCGGCAATTCGTTCAATTCACGCATTGTTTCTTTGTGCCTGGAGGCTCGCTTGAGAGCAGCTCCAAGCCTGCGAAGGGTTTTGAACATCGATATCCTCCGTATCGCTGCGGCGCAAAGAGCGATGCTGCCCTCTCACGCCGCACCGGTTTTGCGCCGCGTGTGTATCCGATCGATTGCACGAGAACGGTGAAAGACTTCACAAAACAGGCCGGCACGAAACATTTGCATACAAATTGATTTGGAGCACGCGCGGCCTACAACACCGCCCCATCTTTCGCCACCACCCTGCCCGCCCGATACACCGTGCGCTCCCCTGGCACCGCCACCACCGCCTCCGGCACATGTTCGGCTTTGAGCACCACGAAATCCGCTCTGGCGCCGACTTCGATACCGTAGCCTTCGAGTCCAAGCGCCTTCGCGCCGGCATAACTCACCACGTCATAGGCGGCCTCCAGCTCCCAATCCTCGTAGAAGCCGGAGCGGTAGCCGATCATGTTGGCGCGATTCAGCATGTCGCCATCGCCATAGGGCCACCAGGAATCGCGGATGTTGTCGGAGCCGCTGAACACGGTGACACCGGCCTTGCGCAGTGCCGCCACCGGCGGGAAGGCGTGGTTGCCGGGCGCGTTGGTCATGATGGCGACGCCTGAGGCAGCGAGCATGTCGCCGGCCCTGGCCAGCGCGTCGGCCGCGATGTCGCCCAGCGCGTAGGCGTGGCTGACGGCGACGTTGCCGCCCATGCCCAATGCCGTGGTCCGCGCCGCGATCTCCTCGATCTGGAACAGGCCGAGCGTGCCGCCATCATGCAGGTGGATGTCGACGCCGACGCCATGCTTTCCGGCGAGGCCGAACACCACCTCGAGATGGGCCTTCACATCGCGGTCGAAGCTCGCCGGGTCGAGCCCGCCGACGAGGTCGCAGCCGAGTCTGAGGGCTTCGTCCAAGAACTCCGGCGTGCCGGGTGACGACAGAATGCCGCTTTGCGGGAAGGCGACGAGCTGGATGTCGATCAGCTCACGATATTTCTCGCGTATGGCGAGGATCACTTCGAGATGCTTCAAGCCGACCGAACCGTCGACCATGACGTGACTGCGCATGGCAAGGCTGCCGTGACCGATGCACAGCTCGAGCTGGTTTTTCGCGCGCTCTGCCATCGGTGCGGCCGTGCTGAGTTTGCGCGCCTGGAAGGCAACTCGCTCGCGCACGTCGAAGCCGCTGGTGCAGGGAATGTGCGGTCGCCAGGCATCGCCGTAGAAGGAGGTGTCGAGATGGATATGCCCCTCGACGAAGCCCGGCAGCACGAGCTGGCCGCCGAGATCCGTGCCCGTCGACGGGCCGGCGGCTGAGGCGGGCGTGATGGCGTTGAAGCGCCCGTCCATAACATGGAGGTCGACCAGCGAGCCATCGGCCAGCCTGGCGTTGCGGAAAATCGTCTGATCGGTCAAGGGCGCCGTCCGGTCTGGTTGCTGCGCCAGTCGTCGCCGCTCGGCCGGCCAAGGTCAATGCGGGCCGGCCGAGAAACTGTTTGTTGCCGATGACGCAACCGGCGATCGCCATTTTCGCGCCAGGGTGGCAACTTCCAGGCCCGAATCCGCACAATCCCGCCGGCATATTCCGCTATCGCGGAAGTTCCGCTTCGTTGCCGATATGCGATGGTGTTTTCGCGGCGGTACGAGCCGCCCTGGTCGACGCGGGCCCGAAAGCACCCCAACATGCGCCCCCGCGGCCCCGTCGACCACGGCCGGCTCTCTTCAAAACGGCCCCGCGCCATTGGCATGGCGCGGTCGTAGAGGGTTTTGGTTTCGATTGGTTCACGGAATGTCCGCTGGACGTTCCGCAATATTATCCAATTCGAAAATGCTGCTGTTCGAAAAATGCCAAGGGCAGCATCGACGAGATTGAGTGGTGGCAGCCCCCCGCTCCGCCGGTTAAGGCGCCAACAATGCGCTCAGCCGGCGGAGCCACCCGCTGCAAAAGCCTCCTTCGCGAGAGCCTGGGCAAACTCAGCCATCAGCGCGCCGTATTCCTCCATCGCCGGCAACGCCGCGTAGCTGTGCACGGCGGGCGTCGCCGCAAAAGGCAGTTTCTCGCTGGTCCAGGTCTCGACGAAGGGCGTGAACCAGCCTGGATCGTCGAGCATGGTCGGGCGCAGGTTGACGAACCAGTCGAGCCCCTCCGGCCGGGTGAACATCCAACTCATGCAATGCGGGCAGAAATAGTGGCGCGATGCGCCGTGCAGTCCGCCGATGACCGGCTCGCCTTCGGTGACCACGAAGGCCTCGCTCGGGATCGCCGCACTCAGTGAATAGGCGCTGGCCGACATGCGCTGGCAGCCGGTGCAATGGCAGGCCATGGTCAACAGCGGCGGGGCGGGGATCCG